>JAISOO010000082.1 GCA_031275595.1 Spirochaetaceae bacterium
GCATTTCCCAAAACCCGGTTGGTTTTAGGAAATGCTCTTGAAAAAGCGGTCTTAAAGCCCGCTTTTCCCCATAAATCTAAGGTTGCTTTCCCAAAAACTGAAGTTTTGGGAAAGCCTCACTGGTGAAAAACATACTTGCATTTAGCCCTCGCGGCTTCCATCAATAGATAAAAGGCCTGACCTTCCGGAGACACACCCGGCTTGTCAAAGGAAGGGGCGCCGCAGCAATCCTGCACAAGGCCATAGGAATCCAGCTTTTTATTTGCCGCTTCATACAGTCTCTCCGCCGTTGTCAGATAAGAAACATCAAGCCATTTACTGTGTACCGCGCGGTAAAGGGTATATGCAAGCATTTGGGAAAGATTTGTTTCCGTAAATGTCATGGAATCGTCTATCACATCGTGGAACAAACCGTCGGGACGCATATAATTGATAACACTATCTGCCAGGGTTTTCCCCATTTCCGCAATTTTACGTTTGTCTCGTTCGTACCCTCCGGGCAATAAATCGTATATTCGCGCAAAGGCGGCAAGAGTCCAGCCGTTGCCGCCGCCCCAATGGGCCCCGCGGACAAACACTTCTTTTTCGTCATCCCATATATGACCCATTAGTTTCGCTTCCCCGTCATAGAGGGCGTCCCAGTAACCATAGAGATTGTGAAGCGCTTCATCGTAGTGTCCTGCGGCAGCCAAAAAGGGAGGGAGCATATAGGTCGAATCGCTCCAAAACTGCGGTTTTGACTCAACATGATACAGCACTCCGTCCTTGCTACGAGGGGCTCTGTGAAGCGCCCATTCGAGCAAGGCCTCATAACCTTTCTTCAGCGCCGGGTCCCCGGTTTCCTTGCAGGCGTATAGCAGAGCTTCCCCCACGGAACAGGGATCGGTAACGGCATCGAATATGCCGATTATTGCCGTCCGTCCATCCTGTATCCGTCGGTATACAGCCTCCTTTGCCATGGCCACAACAATTTCAGTGTCTCCCTGTTCAAGGAACGCCTGCATAGCGGTTCCTTGTTCCCAAGAATGGCGCTGCATAGCAAGGAGCGCAATTTTCACGTTAGTTATTGTATCTTTCGATTCAAACACCCATACGCCTCCAAAAAATATTATGCTTTCGAAGTCCTACCGGTAAACTCCGTAAGCCGGTGGTAAACATCAAGGAGTGAATCATAGGTACAGTTAAAAATTCCAAATAGTTTTTCATAAACCGGCGCAAGCTCCTTATGGGGGGTAATGGTTTTGACCGGTCCGTTAAACTGATGTATCACCGAAAAATCCTTGAAAGCACCGATGCCTATCCCTCCACAAACCGCCGCCCCGAGGCTTGTCGCCTCTTCGGTATAGACGGGGACAATCAGGGGTTTCTGCCATATATCGGCGAGAATTTGCAGCCATACCGCGCCCTTGGCTCCGCCTCCAATCATGATCACCTTATCAATCCCATCTTTTGCGGCGGCGCCCTGTTCAAGAATTTGCAGGATGATCTTGAGATTAAAGCCGACCCCTTCCAGTACCGCCCGGGAAACATCCCCTTTAGAAGTGGTAATCGAAAGCCCGACAAAAGCCCCCCGGGCCTCGTGATTCCACCGGGGGGAACGTTCGCCTAAAAGGTAGGGGAGGTAGAGTAGCCCGCCGGCGCCGGGAGCCGCCTCGGACGCCCCTTTATCAATAAGCCGGTAAGGATTCTCCCCGTTTTTGGCGGCATCCGCGATCTCCCCGCCGCAGAGGGTGTTTTTATACCAGTTATAGGAATACCCCGCCGCCTGCATGGTACCGCAGGGGGCATACAACTTAGGATCGAGGTGTACCCAGGTAAAGGTCCTCAATTCAGGATCGTATACCGGGGCAGGGCTTGCCAGGGAAATCCATGACGAGGAACCCAGCACATTATAGGCGCTGCCTTCGCTGACCACGCCGGCGCCGACACAGGCACAGCTTCCATCCCCCCCGCCGATGATGACCGGGGTTCCCTCCGGCAGTCCTATTTTCCGCGCCGCTTCCGCCGTAATGCCCCCCGCATTATCCGTTGAGGGATGGGCTTCAGGGAGCAGATCCGGCGAAATACCCAGGGTGTCCAGGATGTTTTTGTCCCACGTTTTTTTTACGAGGTCAAACATATTAGTCCCCGAAGCGTCACTGTAATCGGTAACGAATTTTCCCGTCAGTTTATAAATGATATAATCCTTGGCGTGAAGCATTTTATAAGCCCGGCGGTATACTTCGCCTTCATTATCCCGCACCCACAGTAGTTTTGCCGTGGAATAGGACGCGCTGATCCGGTGTCCCGTGGTCCGGTACACATAATCCATTCCCAGCTTTTGTACCATTTCCGCTTCCTGTTTACCCGCCCGGGTATCTGCCCAAATGATCATGGGGCGCAGGGGGTTACCCCCGGCATCAACCAGGAGGCACCCCATCATCTGCCCGCTAAAACAAACCGCCGCCACGTCCCTACCGGAAAGACGGGTCTCCTCCAAAAGCTGCCGGGTTGAAAGGCATACGGCCTTCCAAAAATCGTCGGGATTTTGTTCAACCCAATTCTGTTTTGGATAGCTCGTAGGGTATTCATATAAACAGCTTGCCCCCAGTTTCCCGTCAAGAGAAAACAAGGTAACCTTATTGCCGCTTGTACCAAGATCGTGGGCAAGAATAAATTTTCCCATATTACACCCCAATCAATAATCTACCCCAAAAACTACCGTCCCATCTGCCTTACAGGTTGATTTCCGCCAGGGTTGCGGGCATTTCATGGGCCGTATTTACTTTATCCGGTCCGGTTACAAGATCAAAACAGGAGGCGACGATCCGTCCGTTCCAGATAATGGGCTCGCCGGGCTGGTCCAGTCCGCCCTCAAGCCCAGTACAATCAGGGCTCTGGGCTATACGTTCTACCCTACCGTCAAGCCCCACCATGGCGATGGCGTTGGCGCTAAAATCGGCAACATAGAGATTCCCCTCGGCGTCAAAGATCATGCCATCGGTTGTCTGAAGCCGCTTTGGATCCTTAGCAAAAGAGGCTGTACTCTTGAGGGAACCGTCAGGATTAAAGGTGATACGGAAGACCTCTCCGTCACCAAAATTACCAATATATAGATTCCCCCGGCTGTCAAAAACGATCCCGTCTACACCGTACTGACAGGAGGGATTTTGGGTAACAAAAGAAGCGAAAAGATTTTTGTCGGTTAAGTCGTTTTTTATATCAACGTCTTCTTCGGTCAGCGCAAAACGGTATACCCCGCTGGTAAGTTTTCCATCATCCCGCTTTACCGGATGCATGTAGCTGTTGGTTACATACATACAGCCGTCTTTTATCCGTATCCCGTTGGGGTGTTCCATGTTTTTGGCGACCACCGTTGTCTGAGCGATCGCTCCGGTATCATCCACGGTAATTTTGAGAATCCTGCCTTTAAAAATAAGCTCAGGACGTTCACTCCAACCCTGATTATCACAGAGGTATATATTCCAATCGTCATCAAAGGCGACACCCATATTCCGGGCAACGCCGGTTTCAGGATGAACCGGTACGTCAAACCATTTGGTAACTTTACCCTCCCTGCTGATTTTTACGACACAGCCGGAACTGTCGGGCTCTGCGAAATTCGGACAGGACAATACCAGGTTGCCATGCCGGTCAATGGCCATGCTGTCGGGGGTGCTTATATATTCCGGCAGAGTACAAAACAGTTTTGATTCTCGCATGGGATTCCTCCTTGGGTTTTCAATAACGGATGACTATTTTTTTGGTCGAACTTTTCCGTTCTTCCACCAGTTTAAAGGCGTCAATAATATGCTCAAAATCAAATATATCAGAAATAAAATCTTTGGGATCCAACACCCCCAGGTTGATCCACGCCATGATCTGGGCGTGGGCGTCCCCTTCCTCTTTTTTTGAAGGCCATTGTATAAAATCAAGGGACCAGTTGTACGGCGCTTTGCTCCAGTCCAGGTCCATGCCGAGTTTAGGCGAAATACCGTAACAGCATATCTTTCCGTTATATCGGACAAGCTCCATCCCTTGATTGATGAGCTGATTGATCCCTACAGCGTCAACCACATAATCTACGCCCTTGGGGAACATCTTTTTTAGTTCGGTCTTGATATCACACTTTTGGCTGTTAAAGGCGTAATCAGCCCCCATCTGTTTGGCAAAACCTATCTTTTCATCATCAATATCGATGGCTATAACCGTCTTGAGGCCAAGGAGCTTTGAAAATTTGGTGAAACAGAGACCCACAGGCCCCGCGCCAAAAATAAGTATGTTTTCATTCGGCTTAAAACCAAAACGCCGTATGGCGCTTAGCACTTCCCGAAAGGTGATAATCATCGACGCTCCTACCGGATCAACCTTATCCGTTGGCTTAATCACCGTCTGGGCAAGGTACCCTTCGGAAAATTCCGGCGTTCCCGGTCCCATCCCATTTGCTATATAGGCTTCCGCATCTCCCACCACGGCATATTCAGAATAAGCACCCCATCCTGAGTATATTTCTCCCGATTTTTCCTCAAGGAAAGGTAAAAGGACAATATCGCCCACCCGAAGGTTTCGTACTTTGTTCCCGACTTCCACTACTTTACCGACCCCCTCATGCCCCAGGGCCGCAGGATAGGTACTGAAATTCTTAAAAGTACCATGGATTAGCTTCATGTCCGTACCGTTGCACACTCCGCAGCTGAGGGTTTTTACCAAGGCTTGACAGTCCTTATATGCGGGGATAGGAATCTCTTGTATGGATAAAACATGGAAACCATCAACAATTAAAGTTTTCATACCAACTCCTCAACAAGAATTCAGGATAACATTATTAAGTAATATTGTCAATATGTAATTACATATAACCCAGGATAAACGCATGAAATTTACTAATTCTATATTGTATAAGGAATTAACAGAAGAAGCCTCTTTTTTACGGGTTTATCTAATTCTTTATCTTGCAAGGAAATATGAATTTCTACGCGTTTATCCTGACATATAATCCGACCAGGATACTCCCTCCTGTGAGACGGCTTCTAATATATGCAGGCTATAGAGCTGCTTTCAAAACTCGGTTGGCTTTGATGCGGCTCTGTGGTTTTTCAAGATAAAACTTTACAAAACCACGATTTTAAGCAACCGCTCTTTCAAAGATGAAGTTTAGAAAGAAGCTCCGTAAAAAAATCTTTCTCCGCCAAGCGTGATGCCTTAACAGCATAAGGCCTTATCTTTAATGCCAATTCCCTCTGACAGCCGGTATACCCTGCCATAGTTCCAAACAGACAAGGACCTCTTTGATTTTTTGTTTTGACAAAATGGCGCGGTATAGTCACCACAAAAATCAGCGCCGCAATACCGCAGATCAACCACGCTGAAAACATTTTCTTTTGTATGTCGAGCATTTCCCAAAACCCGGTTGGTTTTAGGAAATGCTCTTGAAAAAGCGGTCTAAAGCCCGCTTTTTCCCATAAATCTAAGGTTGCTTTCCCCAAAACTGAAGTTTTGGGGAAAGCCTCATTTTACCTAAATTTTACAATACCCAGCCCTAATTTTTACCTCCCCTTTTTATCTTTTTTTTAGTTGAGAGAATCAACCCCAATCTTTGTTAGGAGGAAAAAATGAAAACGAAAGGTTTATTGATCTTAGGTCTTGTGACGCTCCTGCCGGGTTTTGCCTTTGCCTCGGGAAGAACCCAGGGCGGCTCCGGAAGCACGGGAAGGGCTCCCGTTGAAATTACCGTCATCAGCCGGGAGGACGGCTCAGGGACCAGGGGCGCCTTTATCGAGCTTTTTAAGATCGAGGAACGGGACAGCGCCGGCAAACGGGTGGATAAGACCACCAAAGAAGCGGTAATTTCCAACCGTACCGATATTATGCTCTCCGCGGTAGCGGGAAACCCCGGGTCTATCGGTTACGTGTCCCTGGGTTCCCTGAATACCACGGTTAAGGCCCTGAACATAGACGGAAACGCCCCGTCCATCGCCAATGTGGAAAACGGCAGTTATAAAATCACCCGGCCGTTTAATATCGCCGTTAAGGGAAATGCCGGCGCCGCGGCCCAGGATTTTATCGCCTTTATTTTAAGCCGGGAAGGCCAGGCGGTAGTCGCCAAGGGGTATATCCCGGTGGCGGCCAATGCCCGGGCATATACCGGCGCATCCTCAGGGCGGGTGGTGCTGGCCGGTTCTTCCTCGGTTACCCCGGTGATGGAGCAGCTCCGGGAAGCCTATCTGGAGCGGAATCCCAACGCGGTCATTGAGATCCAGATGAGCGATTCCTCCACCGGCATTAAAGCGGCCATCGACGGCACCTGCGATATCGGCATGGCTTCCCGGGAACTTTCCGACACGGAAAAAGCCCGGCTTACCCCCACGGTGATCGCCATCGACGGGATCGCGGTGATCGTCAACCCCGGCAACCCGGTGGGCGGCCTCTCTTCCGCCCAGGTAAAACAGATTTTTACCGGGGAAATCACCTCCTGGGAAGGGCTTTAACAGCCTCCACAAAGCCCGCTGTTTTGGGGACAGAGGCAACCCCCGGGCGCGAGTCCGGGGTATCCCCGGGGGATAAAAGGACAGGGTATGGATAAAGACAGGATCATGCGGAAGGTTTTTCAGGGGGCGGCGGTATTTTCCGTCCTGGTCCTCCTCCTGATATGTGTTTATTTCTTCGCCGGCGGCCTTCCCGCGGTGGGGGAAATCGGCTTTTTCCCCCTGGTTCTGGGGAGGGAATGGTCCCCTTCGGACGTACCCCCCCAATTCGGGATACTCCCCATGATTCTGGGGAGCGTCTATGTTACCGCCGGGGCCATGATCTTTGGGATCCCCGTGGGAATTTTCGCGGCGGTTTTCCTGGCCAACTATTGCCCGGCCCGGTTATACCGGCTGCTGAAACCCGCCACGGACCTTCTGGCGGGGATCCCCTCGGTGGTGTACGGCTTCTTCGGCCTCATCGTGCTGGTTCCCCTGGTCAGGGACCTCTTCGGCGGGACCGGGATGAGCCTCCTCACCGCCTCGGCCATCCTGGGGATCATGATCCTCCCCACGATTATCGGGGTCAGCGAGGCGGCCATCCGGGCCGTGCCGGAGACGTATTATGAAAACGCCCGGGCCCTGGGGGCCAGCCGGGAACGGAGCCTCTTCTTCGTGGTCCTCCCCGCGGCAGGCCGGGGGATCGGCGCGGGGATCATCCTGGGCATAGGCCGGGCCGTGGGGGAAACCATGGCGGTGATCATGGTGGCGGGGAATCAGGCCCGGATCCCCGCGGGAATTCTAAAGGGGGTAAGGACCCTCACCTCCAACATCGTGATTGAAATGGGGTACGCCTCGGATCTGCACCGGGGGGCCCTGTTTGCCACCGCCCTGGTGCTTTTTGTGTTGGTTTTGCTCCTCAACATAACCGTGGTCTTTTACAGGGGGGAAGGATGAAGGCCCGGATACGGAAAAAACAGGACCCCCTCTCCGTGGTTCTGCGGGTTTTGGTGGTGGGCTTCGCCGGCCTCACCTTCGCCATCCTCCTCCTGATCATAGGCTATATCCTGATCCGGGGGATTCCCCATTTGAAAAGCTCCCTGTGGTCGCCGGTTTATACCACCAAAAACGTATCCCTCCTTCCGGCCCTGATCAACACCGTCCTGATAACGGTCCTGTCCCTGGCGATCGCCGTGCCCCTGGGGATAGCCACGGCGATTTACCTGGCGGAATACGCCGGATCCGGCAGCCCCCTGGTTCGGATAGTCCGGGCGGCCGCCCAGACCCTGGCGGGGTTCCCCTCCATCGTCTACGGTCTTTTCGGCCTCCTCTTTTTTGTAACCTCCCTGGGCTGGGGCTATTCCCTGCTCTCCGGGGCCTTTACCTTAGGGGTCATGATCCTCCCCCTGATCATCCGGACCAGCGAGGAGGCCCTCCATTCGGTTCCCCGGACCTACCGGGAGGGGAGTTTTGCCCTGGGGGCGGGTAAGCTCAGTACCATCTTTTCCATCGTCCTCCCCTCGGCGGGGCCGGGGATCCTCGCCGGGGTGATCCTGGGCATCGGGAGGATCCTGGGGGAGACCGCCGCCCTGATCTACACCGCCGGGACCGTGCCCCAGATACCCCGGAACCTCCTCTCCTCGGGCCGGACCCTGGCGGTCCATCTGTACGCCCTGTCCAGCGAGGGGCTCTACACCAGCGAGGCCAACGCCACCGCGGTGGTGCTCCTGGCCCTGACCGCGGGGATAAACTGGTTTTCCGCGGCCCTGGCCCGGCGGGTTACCCGGATTTAAGGATGTCGATATGGTCAAGATAAAAACCGAATCCCTGGATGTGTTTTTCGGCGCTTTTAAGGCCCTGCGGGGGATAACCATGGATTTCCAGGACAAGGAGATCACCGCCCTGATCGGCCCGTCGGGCTGCGGAAAATCCACCCTCCTTAAAACCCTGAACCGGATGAACGATCTGGTGGAGGATTTTCGTATTGCGGGCAGGGTCAGCCTGGAGGACCGGGACATATACGAACCGGGGGTGGATGTGGACCAGCTCAGACGGCGGGTGGGCATGGTTTTTCAAAAACCCAATCCCTTTCCCATGAGCATATACCGGAACATCGCTTTTGGACCCCGGACCCAGGGGATCCGGAACAAGGGGAAACTGGACGAAATCGTGGAAGGCTCCCTGCGGTCCGCCTCCCTCTGGGGTGAGGTAAAGGACCGGCTTAAAAAAAGCGCCCTGGCCCTTTCCGGGGGGCAGCAGCAGCGGCTCTGTATAGCCCGGGCCCTGGCGGTGGACCCGGAGCTTATCCTGATGGATGAACCCACCTCGGCCCTGGACCCCATTTCTACCCTCAAGATCGAAGACCTCATGGCGGAACTCAAGAAACAGTACACCATTATCATCGTTACCCACAATATGCAGCAGGCCGCCCGCATATCGGACCGGACCGCCTTCCTGCTTTTGGGGGACCTGGTGGAATACGATAAAACGGAGCGGGTGTTTTCCCGGCCCCGGGACCAGCGGACCGAGGATTATGTGACCGGCAGGTTCGGGTAGGGGCCGTTCCGGGGCTGTTTCAAGGCTCCGGCAGCGATAAGTTTTTGGGCAAATGAGCCGGTTCTGCAACCCGGTCGGTTTTGGAACCGGCAGGCAATTTTGGCGGGAAAGGGGCCCGGCCGGGGGCCCGGCGGTTTTTCCCAAGAGGAGTTCGGCGGATGCGGAAGGAATTTTTACTCCAACTGAAAAAAATCGACGACCTGGTCCTCAAAATGGGGACCCGGATCGAGGAAACCTTTGCCCTGGCCCGGGCGGCCCTGCTCACCGGGGACAAGGCTGCGGCGGAGGAAGTGGTAGGTCGGGATGAGCAGTTATACCGGATGGAACGGGACATCGAGATCCTCTGTATGCGCCTGCTTCTCACCCAGCAGCCGGTGGCCCGGGACCTGCACCTGGTGGCGGGGGCCCTGAAGATGATCACCGATCTGGGCCGTATCGGGGCCCAGATAGTGGATCTGGCCAAATACGCCATGATCCTAAAAAAGCCCCGGCTTAAACTAAAAAAACTGGAACACATGATGGATCAGACCGGGGGTATGCTCAACCGCGGCATCAGGGCCTTTGTGGAGAAAGATGAGGCGGCGGCCAATTCGGTGATTGACAACGACGAGCGGGTGGATAAATACTTTATCAAAATCCGGGAAAACCTGGCGGAACAGGTTGAAAAGTCGCCGGAGCTGGCCGCCGAGTCCCTGAGCTGGCTCATGGTGATCAAGTACCTGGAGCGGATCGCCGATCACGCCTGCAATGTGGCGGAATGGACTTTTTTCGCCGCCACCGGCAGCCACCGGCAGCAGCCGGATTAAGGTGAGCCCCCGGCGGGGAGGGATATGGAAAAGGCCCTGATTTACGTAGTGGAAGACGACCCGGACATACGGGACCTGGAGCTTTATTCCCTGGCCGGGGCGGCCTTTGAGGCCCGGGGCTTTGCCTCGGGCGCCGAATTCCGGCAGGCCCTGAAAATCACCCCCCCCCGGCTGGTGATTCTGGACCTCATGCTCCCGGACGAGGACGGCCTCTCCATCCTGAAACGGCTCCGCTCCCAGCCCCAAACCGCCCCGATCCCGGTGATCCTGGTTACCGCCAAAACCACGGAGATGGACCGGGTGAAGGGCCTGGACCTGGGGGCGGACGATTATGTGGTGAAACCCTTCGGGGTCATGGAATTCCTTTCCCGGGTGCGGGCGGTGCTCCGCCGGGCCGACGGCGGCGATAAGGCGCCGCGGCTGACCTTTCGATCCATCACCGTGGATGAGGAAAAATGGCTGGTTACCGTGGACGGGGAAAAACGGGAGCTTACCTACAAGGAATTCGAGCTCCTCAAAAAACTCATATCCTACCCCAATGTGGTTTTTACCCGGGAACGGCTGATCAACGAAGTATGGGGCTTTGATTATATCGGAGAAACCCGGACCGTGGACATCCATATCCGTACCCTGCGGAAAAAGCTCGGTTCCGCGGGCTGTTATATTTTGACGGTCCGCCAGGTGGGGTATAAAATAGGGGAGCCCGAAAATTGAACCGGGGTGTGCCGCAACCGTTATATGAAACGTAAAATTTACCGGTATCTTTGCCTCATCGGCATGGCCGGCCTGGGGATAACCGCCCTGGCAAGCCTCCTCTTTTTTTACCGCATCCTCCTGGATCAGGTCCGTTACGATCTCCGCGCCGAGGCCCTGCTCCTCTGCCGGCTGGACCCCTCCGGCCTCCTCCCGGCGGAAGGGGGGATAAGCCGGGTAACCCTGGTGGACCCCGCGGGAGGGGTGCTCCTGGACACCCAGGCGGACCCCCGGACCATGGAGAACCACGGGGACCGGGAGGAGATCCGGGCCGCCCTGGCCTCCGGGGAGGGCTGGGCATTGCGGCGTTCCGGCACCCTGGGGAGGGTGCTGGTGTATTACGCCCTCCGCCGGGACGATGGGAGGGTTCTGCGCCTCTCCCGGCGGATCGATACCTTCTGGACCATCCTGCTCCGGGCCCTGCCCCTTTTCGTGATCCTCTACGGCGGGCTTTTTATCGGCTGCCGGGCGGCCGCTTCGGCCCTGACCCGGCGGATCGTCCTCCCCATCGGGAAGCTGGTGGACCGGCTGGATTCGGCGGACCTGGCCCCCCCCTACCCGGAGCTGGCCCCCTTTATCGCCGCCCTGGCGGAGAAAAACCGGGGCCTCCAGGACCAGATGGCCCTGCTGCACCGGCAGAAAGCCGAGATGGAGCAGCTCACCGCGGATATGGAAAAGTCCGGGAACATACGCCGGGAATTCACCGCCAACGTGTCCCATGAGCTCAAAACCCCCCTGACCACTATCCGGGGTTACGCGGAACTTATCGCCACCGGCATGGCCGGGGAAGGCATGGAACGGGAATTCGCCGGGAAAATCGAGCGGGAATCCCTGCGGCTCCTTGCCCTGATCACGGACATCCTGAAACTTTCGGAGCTGGAGAATTTCCTCCTTCCCCCGGAGGAGGAGCATTGCAGCCTCCGGGAGATTGCCGCCGAATGTATCGAGGGCCTCGCCCCCCTGGCAAAGGAAAAAAACCTCCGTTTCGATCTTCTCGGGGAGGACGCCGTGGTCAGGGGCGACCGGGGGCTGCTGGAACAGCTGGTCCGCAACCTCTGTGACAACGCGGTGCGGTACAACCGGGAGGGGGGCAGCGTCCGGGTGAGGGTAAGCTCCGGCGGCGGGGTCCCGTCGGTAACCGTGGCGGATACGGGGATCGGGATTCCCCCGGAACACCGGAGCCGGATCTTCGAGCGGTTTTACCGGGTGGACAAGAGCCGGTCCAAGGCATCGGGGGGGACGGGCCTGGGCCTGGCCATTGTCAAACACATCGCGGAAAAATACCGGGCCGAGATTACCGTCGCCAGCACGGTGGGGGAGGGAACCGCCATAACCGTGACCTTTCCCCACGCCGCTGCTAAGAAGGTAACATCCCAAACATGAGCCTTTCCTCCGAGGAGCCTGTTGCACTTGTGGATTTTTTGCATAGATATGCAAAAAATCTTCGATTATTGGGCTCCTTTATGCAGTTTGTAGGGTATAAAAATTCACTTTTGTGAATTTTTATACGATTTTGCGCTGAAGCGCA
>JAISOO010000147.1 GCA_031275595.1 Spirochaetaceae bacterium
CGGGAACTCCTCGTGGACCTGGAACGGCGTATCATTGGCCGGGCGGTAAAACAGATGAGTGCCCTGGTTTTATCCTTTAGAAATCCCCCGGAATTGCTTTTGCGCCTGGTCAGGGTTTATGAATACGGTGATATCAAAAGCGCCCTCAGCGCTATCGCCGGAAGGGAAGTAAAGGCCCCGGAATTTATCGGCCTGGGGGCCTTGGGAACGGTAAATTTTAAGGCCTATCCGGATCTGGCGGCCATGGTCAAGGATACGGAATTCGCTTTTCTTTTGAATGAGGATATTCATGCCGATAGAGACGGCATTCTTCTTCAGACCAAGCTGGATCGCCGCTATTATACCCTTCTGTGGAATTCTCTTTTTTTACTGCCGGAAAAAGACAGAACCGCCATAAAAAAGATCCTGGCCGAGGAGATTTCTCTCAGAAACGCCTCTTGGGCATTACGGCTCAGGGTCTATTACGGTATGGCCCCGGAGGAGATAAAAAAAATACTTGTTCCCGTCAGTATCGAAAAAAAATATATTCCTTCGGATGATTCTTCCGCCGCGGATGGAACCTTGGCGGAGGACGCGGCGGCCTCCTTATCCATGGCCCTGGACAGCCGGTCGGACTGGGAAAAATGGAACCGGGTGGAGTTTCTCAATCCCGAAAAATCCGGGGAGCCCTGGAATGTCGATCCCCGGTATTTTCAAAACGCCGCCTCCCAACATCTGTACCGTCTGGCCAGGCAGCTCTTTCGCCGGAACCCCTTTTCCATAGATACCGTTTCCTGTTTTATTAAACTCAAGCAGTTTGAAGAGGACCTTTTAACCAGTGTTGCCGAAGGTCTCGGCCTGGGTTTATCCGCCAAAGATGTCTTCGCCATGCTGGAGGTAGAACCGTGATACGCCCCAGGAAGATGAAACAGATTGAGCTCACCGTTTTAAGCCGGGATGTGGATCAGGTGATAGAATTTTTAGGCCGCCGGGCGCTTTTGCACCTTTCCGAAGATGAGGAGGTCGGGGGTATTGTCCATGCCCTGGATACCGCGGATTACCGGCATATCCTGGAAAATCTGGAAAGAATACGAAACGGGGCCGCTTATCTGGGGATTGAACTTCCCGAAGAACCTGAAGAGTCCAGCCGCCTTCCCGGGGAAGCGGAGGAGGCCCTTACCGATAAAATTATCACCGCCATAGGGATCTTGACCAGCCGGGAAAATACGGAAAAGGGGGAAAAAAGAAAGGTTGAGGAAGCCCTGAATGAAGCCAAAGCTTTTGCCAACCTGAACGCCCCCTTCTCCGATTTGGATCAGCTTTCCTATTTGACCCTCCGGGTCGGACGGCTGGATCCTAAAAGACAAAATGAATTGCGGGAAAACCTATCGGACCGGGCAGTGATTATCCCCCTGGGACAAGGGCCCTCGGGCGAAGGCGGGGACCGGGTCTTGGCCGCGGCATCCCGGAAGGGCCGGTTTGCTCTGGATTCAGAGTTAAAAAGACTGTCCTTTGTTCCCATTACCATCCCCGAAGGGTATAAGGGAGTTCCCGGAGAACTGCTTTCAGGCCTTGAAGCCCGGCTTGCGGGGGTAGAAAAGGAATTGGAGAAGATAAACGGCGAAAAGACCCAGATACGGCGCGAATACGGCGGTACCATCAGATCCCTCGCCGCGGCTTACCTCATGGCGTCCCTGGTGGAACAGCTCAAGGGCAAGTTACGGAGTACCCGGAGTGTGTATATATTATCCGGCTGGGTCCCGTCGGATGCCGTCCCAAGCCTGGTGGATGGTCTGGAAAAATGTACCCAAGGAAGGGTCGCTATCCGGACCTTTAATCCCGATGAGGTGGAGGAAGTAAAGGAAGGTAAAACCAAGGTTCCTGTTTCCCTGGACCATGGTTCCTTTGTCAAGGGTTTTGAAGGGGTGGTTTTTTCCTATGGAGCCCCCCTCTATGGGACTATAGATCCTACCCCCTTTGTGGCCTTCTTTTTTACGATCCTCTTTGGTATCATGTTTGGGGATTTGGGCCAGGGCCTGGTCCTCCTCTTTTTAGGTATGCTAACCGGAAGGAGGGGGCTTAAGATTCTCCAGGGAGGCCGGAGGTATTCTGTCCCCCTGATCGCCGTGGGAATCAGTTCCATGGTTATGGGTTTTTTAAACGGCGCGGTGTTTACCAATGAGGAACTCCTCATCGCTCCCACCAAGGCGGTGACGGGTTTTTTTATGAACCTCTTTGGTCTGACCGGGGGGCCTCCTGAACGGATCCTTCAGCTTATGCCTGAAAAGGGCAGTATAGAAAAGCTCTTTTATTTTTTTGGA
Organism: Spirochaetaceae bacterium; assembly: GCA_031275595.1. The sequence goes on from JAISOO010000147.1 coordinate 2,301, forward strand.
TTCACCATCGCCGTGGGGGTTGTTCTTAATTCCGTGGGTTTGTTGGTTAATATTGTCAACCAGTGTACCCTTAAAAAATATGAAAAAGCCTTTTTTTCAAAAACCGGTGTAGCGGGGATTTTGCTTTTTTGGTATGCCCTTTTTATCGCCGTAAAGATCCTGGTGGGGGGACGTTTTATCTGGTTGGACCTTGGGGGTTTGATGCTGCCCGCTTTTTGTATCTTTTTTGGCCCGGTTATTTGGCGGATCATATCCGGAAAACGACCGGTCCTGGAGCAGGGGCTGATGGTTTTTATTATGGAAGGGTTTGTGGAAATCCTGGAAACCGCGTCGACCTATATCTCCAATACGGTCAGTTTTCTCCGGGTCGGGGCCTTCGCCCTATCCCATGCGGTACTTTCTTTTATCGTATTTACCCTTTCCGGAATGGTAGCCCACCTTGCCGGGGGACCGGTATTTTCGGTGATTATCATGATCTTTGGAAATGCCGTGATAATCCTGCTTGAAGGGATGATCGTAGCCATTCAGGTGGTGCGTCTGCAATATTATGAATTTTTCAGCAAATTTTTTACCGAAACCGGGGTAGAATTCTCCCCCTTCCGGTTTCGCCGGGAGGCTGTTGCGGGCAAGGTCAGGAATTCCGAGTAAGAAGGGTTTTTCAGGATGTCATATTTTAGAAAAAGTAATCTTATTTTGGGAAAGCAACCTTGGATTTATGGGAAAAAACGGGCTTCAGACCGTTTTTTCAAGAGCCTTCCACAAAACCAACCGGGTTTTGGGAAAGGCTCAAATTTAAGGAAAAATCAGTCTTTTGGCTGTTTTTTAAGTCTTTTTTAAAACCGATCAAGTTTTGAAAAGGGAAGGCTCAAGATTTTGAGGAGTTATATGATGAAACGTTTGGTTATCCTTTTTGTCCTGGTTCTCTGCGTTCTTTCAGGCACCGTAGGTTTTGCCCAGGAACTTCAGGACGCCGCCGAAGCGGTATCCGAAGTCCAAGGGGGGAATACTTCGGTGTGGAAGTATTTTGCCGCGGCCCTGGCCGTTGGGATCTCCTGTATCGCCGGGGGAGTTGCGGTGGGGCAGATTGGGTCGGCGGCCATGGGGGCCATGAGCGAAAATCCGGAACTTTCCGGAAAGGCCCTGCCCTATGCGGGGCTTGCCGAGGGGATATGTCTCTGGGGATTTCTGGTAGCCCTCCTGATTATGATATTTTAGAAACCGGTGGATTATTTTTTTATTGGGGATGAGGAGCTGGTAACCGCCTTTCGGTTTGTTGGTATAGGCGGAGAAGCCGTTGCCGATGCCCATCATGCCCGTTCGGTTTTTTTAAAGATAACCCAGGGCTGGGATGAAACCGCCGGAACGGTACTCCCCAATTCCGAAAGCTGCCGGGTGTTGATCATGACCGAAGAAACCGCGGATTGGCTGGGGGATGAACTGACCCAATGGCAGCTTTCCGGCCGTTATCCCCTGGTGGTGGAGATCCCCGGTACCCTGGGAAAATTGGAGGGCCGGAAAACCCTGGTGGATTCCATCCGGGAAGCCATAGGGATACGGGTTTAGGGATTGTTATGGAAGAACTGCGCTCAACAGACATACTGGACCGGGAGATCCTGGAGGATGCCCGAAGAAAGGCCTATCGCATCCTCAAGACTGCGGATGATACGGTAAAATCCGCCGAAGAACTTTGGAAAAAGAAAACCGAAGACGCCCTGGCCGATATAGGCCGGCGGTATGAACGCCGGGAAGAACAAACCCGGGGGGAAATTATGGCCCGGCTTCCTTTGGACAAACGGAGAATCAGATCCGAAAAGGTGGAATCCTTCCTGCAATCCGCCATGGAGGGATACCTCACGGGTCTCTCCCGGGAAAGGATCCTTTCCCTTTTAGAAGGGGAACTGGTGAAACGGTTTCGGGAATGTCCTGAACTCAAAGACCTGCGGCAAGGGGAGTTTCCGGTTATCTATCGGGGACTTACCCGGGAAGATGCCCGGGGACTTGTCCAGCGGTTGTTTCCCCAGGGGGCCTGGATATTAAAACAGGCGGAACCCGGTTTCAGATTGCCCGGGACCTTTCCTGCCTTGGCCGCCGACACACCGGCGGTGCGGATCATTGCCTCAATCGATGGGCTTGCCCAGGAATTGCTTGCGGACAAGCGGGCCGAACTGGTTGCGGCGCTTTTGGGGGAGGGTTTTTTGGGTGATTGAAGGTAAGGTCAGGAGAATTTCCGGCCCCATTATCCGTGCCGCGGGGCTCGGCAAGGCGGGACTTTTTGATGTGGTTGAGGTGGGGGAAAAACGGATCATCGGGGAGATAGTCCGCCTTGAACAGGACGAGGCGGTGATCCAGGTATACGAGGATGATACGGGCCTCAAAATCGGCGCTTCAGCCATATCTACCGGCAGGCCCCTTTCGGTACTCCTCGGACCCGGGCTTATCGGCACTATCTATGACGGGATCCAGCGTCCCCTGGAGATCCTCTTTAAGCAAAACGGTCCCTTTATGGCATCGGGCAGCCGGGGAAATCCCCTGGATCCCGCCAAATCCTGGACCTTTGTTCCCGATCCGGAAATCACCGCCCGGTTAGCCGCGGGGACCGAAGTGAGGGCCCTGCCGGGCTTAACCCTGGGAACGGTGAAGGAAACGGAAAGCATCACCTGTAAAATCATGATCCCCCCCGCTATCCGGGGATACCGGCTTACGGAGCTCATCCCCTTCGGGGACTACCCTTCGGATACGGTGGTAGCCCGAACCGATGCGGGGGAGGCCGTTCCCCTGGCCCAATGGTGGCCGGTACGGATCCCCCGGCCCAGCGCGGAACGGCTTGCCCCGGATCAGCCCCTGATCACCGGAGAACGGGTTATCGACGTGTTTTTTCCCCTCTCCAAAGGGGGCACCGCGGCCATACCCGGAGGCTTCGGAACCGGTAAAACCATGACCCAGCACGCTATCGCCAAATGGTGTGACGCGGATGTGATCATCTACATCGGCTGCGGGGAGCGGGGCAACGAAATGACCGATGTTCTCACCGATTTCCCCAAACTGACCGATCCCCGTACCGGAAGATCTCTCATGGAGCGGACCATCCTTATCGCCAACACCTCCAATATGCCTGTGGCGGCCCGGGAAGTATCCATCTATACCGGGGTTACCCTGGCTGAATTCTACCGGGACATGGGTTATCATGTGGCGATCATGGCGGATTCTACCAGCCGTTGGGCTGAGGCCCTCCGGGAACTTTCAGGCCGTATGGAGGAAATGCCCGCCGAAGAGGGATTTCCCGCCTATCTTCCCACCAGGCTCGCGGAATTTTACGAACGGGCCGGCCGGGTCCGTACCTGCGGGGGAACCGAAGGGTCTATTTCCATCATCGGAGCGGTTTCTCCCCCGGGAGGGGATTTTTCCGAGCCCGTTACCCAGCATACCAAACGGTTCATCCGTTGTTTTTGGGCTCTGGACCGGGAACTGGCGAATGCTCGGCATTACCCCGCCATCAGTTGGATAGACAGTTATTCCGAATATGCCGGAGAAGTGGAGCCCTGGTGGGAAAAAGTGAACCCCCAGTGGGCCCCGGTACGCCAGGAAGCCCTGGACCTTCTTAAAAAAGAACAGCGTCTGGCGGAAATCGTCCGGCTCATCGGTCCCGACGCCCTCCCGGATGATCAACGCCTCATCCTCCTCGCGGCGGATATTATCAAAAACGGTTTTCTCCAGCAAAATTCCTTTGACGAAGTGGATATGTACTGTATTCCCGCCAAACAGATACGGCTTCTGGAACTCATTATGGAATTTTATCAACGGTCTCAGGCCTGTATTAAATTAGGGGCGCCCCTGTATAAGATCAATGCCCTTCCCATTCGGGAGCGGCTTTCTCGGCTGAAAAGTGAGGTGAAAAACGACGATCCCGAGGGGCTGTTAAGTTTTGAACGGGAAATGCGGGCGTCTTTGGAAGAACTGGAACGGGGTTACCGCAACCGGGATATGCTATGATCGGTGTGGTTAAAAAAGGTTCCCCTGGAGGTCTTGTATGAGGGGTATAGAATACCGGGGGCTTTCCCGGATTGAGGGTCCGGTGGTATTCACCAGCCGGGGCCGGAATGTGGGGTTCAACGAGGTTGTAGCGGTTTACGGCCGGGACGAAGAACGGCGTCTTGGCCGGGTGGTGGATATGAGCGAAGCCTGGGTCGCCATTCAGCTTTTTGGAAACAATACGGGCCTGTCCGCCGATGACAGCCGGGTGGAATTTCTGGGTAAACCCATGGAACTTCGGGTGGGTACCGGTCTTTTAGGCCGGATTTTTAACGGCCTGGGGGAACCCATAGACGGCTATGGGGATATTTTCTCTTCCATCACCATGGATGTAAACGGCCTTCCTATTAATCCCTATGCCCGGACCTATCCCCGGGATTTTATCCAGACCGGGATCTCCGCTATTGACGGGATGAATACGCTGATCCGGGGCCAGAAATTGCCGATCTTTTCCGGAAACGGCCTTCCCCATAATCAGCTTGCCGCCCAGATCGTCCGCCAGGCGAAGATACTGAACGCCGGTGGGGAGGATCCGGAACCTTTTGTGGTGATCTTTTGCGCCATGGGGGTCAAGTACGATGCGGCCCGGTTTTTCCTGGACGGTTTTGAGCGGACCGGGGTTCTGACCAACGTGGTGGTTTTCCTTTCGCTGGCGGACGCCCCTTCCTTGGAACGGTTGGTGGCCCCCCGGTGCGCCCTGACTGCCGCGGAATACCTGGCTTATGAAAAAAATATGCACGTCCTGGTGGTGATGACCGATATGACCAACTATTGCGAGGCGCTCCGGGAGGTTTCTTCCGTCCGGGGAGAGGTGCCCAGCCGTAAGGGTTATCCGGGGTACCTCTACTCCGATTTGGCAAGTCTCTATGAGCGGGCGGGAAAGATCAGCGGTTCCACGGGATCCATCACCCAGATTCCTATCCTCACCATGCCCAACGATGACATCAGCCACCCCATCCCGGATCTTTCCGGGTATATCACCGAAGGGCAGATCGTCCTGGACCGGGAGCTTACCCAGCGGGGGGTTTATCCCCCGGTGGCGGGACTCCCCAGCCTTTCCCGGCTCATGAAGGACGGTATAGGCCCCGGAATGACCCGGGAGGATCATAAGGATGTGTCGAGTCAGCTTTTCGCCGCTTATTCCCGGGTCAAGCAGGTGCGAAATTTGGCTTCCATTATTGGAGAGGAGGAACTTTCCGGAGGGGATAAACAATACCTCAAATTCGGCGAAAAAATGGAGCAAACCTTTCTTTCCCAAGGGGAATTTGAAAATCGAAGCATTGAACGTACCCTGGATCTGGGCTGGAAGGTTCTTACGGAAATTCCCCGGGATGAATTGTTACGGATTAAGCGGGAATACATTGAAAAATACCTGTTGCCCGCTCAGGCCGGGGGGACGGCGAAACCATAAAAAGGGAGCCGGATTCAAAATTCGGCGGTTTACGGATTTTGAAACGGTCTTGACGGGGGAAAAGTTACATGGCAGCACAGGACAGACTGGATTTACGCCCCCTTATTTTTAACGCTTTTCAAAAAACCCAATTTAAAATCCTGGCAGCACCCGGCGATAAGCCGGTTCTTACCGGCGGGCGGCTTTATATCCCTCCGGCGCTGCTCCGGCGGCTCGCGGAAGAAGCCTTTAGCGCCCTGGCCTTTTATTTCCGGGAGAGCCATTTGGAACTTCTGGCGAAACCCTTGACCTGCCCGGAGCTTTCCCCCAACGATCGGCTGGTACTCTCATCCCTGCTGGAGAACACCGTCATCTCCGCCCGGGGAGAATTGGCCCTCTGCCAGGACACGGGAACCGCGGTAATCTACGGGTGGAAAGACGAGGGGGTCTATACCGGCGCGGACGACCGGGCGGAACTCGAGGCGGGAATTGTCCGGGCCTATGAAAAAAAACACCTCCGGTTTTCCCAGACCGCTCCCGTTTCTTTTTTTGACGAATACCAGACCGGGAATAACCTTCCCGCCCAGATTCGGCTTGAGGCCCTTCCGGGGGAAGCCGCAAATCCCGGTTACCGTTTTCTCTGTATCGCCAAGGGGGGAGGGTCTTCCAATAAGACCGCTTATTTTTCCAAGACCACGGCCCTGCTGGAAGAAAAAGCCTTTGCGGCTTTTTTGGAGGAACAGATCCCCGCCCTGGGTACCGCGGCCTGTCCTCCCTACCGTCTGGCCGTGGTGGTAGGAGGGACCAGTCCTGAATTCAACCTGGAAATACTCAAACTCGCCACCACCGAGATCCTGGACGGGGCCCCCTTTTTTAACGCCCCATCGGGACCGGCCGGGCACAACCGGGGATGGATTTTTCGGGATTCCTCTTGGGAAAACCGGGTTATGGAAATCGGCAGGAAAAGCGGCCTGGGGGCTCAGTTTGGCGGGACTTCCTTCCTGTTGGATGCCCGGGTCCTTCGCCTGCCCCGTCATGCCGCTTCCTGCCCTGTTTCCATCGGGGTATCCTGTAACGCCCATCGGAACCTTCTGGCTTTTATCGACGGCGCGGGTATCCATCTGGAAAGACTTATGGAAAACCCCAGGGAATTGCTGGCAGGACGGGGCATCCTGGTTTCGGGCGGCGGAAGAGACCCGGGGGGCAATGCCGGAGATCCGGGGGAGGGCCTGTCTCGGATAAACGTAGACCTGCCCCTGCAGGAGGTCCTCGCCGAGCTGTCCCGGCTGCGGACGGGGGCCCGGGTGCTCCTTTCGGGGAAACTCCTCGTGGCCCGGGACGCGGCCCATCTCCGGTGGCAAACCCTCTTGAGCCGGGGCCGGCCGCTCCCGGATTACCTTTTTAAACACCCGGTCTACTACGCGGGTCCCGCGGCAACCCCGCCGGGTAAGGTGACCGGAAGCCTGGGGCCCACCACGGCCCAGCGGATGGATCCCTATGGGGAGGCGCTCATGTCCCGGGGGGCATCCCTGGTCACCCTGGCCAAGGGGAACCGGAGCCCCCAATGGAAGGCGGCCTGTAAAAAATACGGGGGGTTCTACCTGGGCGCCATCGGGGGAAGCGCCGCCCTTTCCGCGGAACGGCACATTCTTTCCGTGGAAATTATCGATTACCCGGAACTGGGGATGGAGGCGGTCAGGCTCATTGCGGTACGGGACTTCCCCGCCTTTATCCTCATCGACGCCGCCGGAGGGGCCTTCCCGCCTGACGTATAGGGGGATACTCCGGCCTTTCCCGGCTCCAAACCCGCCCGGCGGTCAATGCCCCGTCTCCCGCAGCACTTCAAGGTTTTGAACCTGATCGCTTGACCATAGTCCGCAATCGTCTGATCTGGTTCCCCTTGGTTAAAGTCCAATTCAATAATGATGGATGCAGAAAGAAAAAACACCGCAAATGCGCTCTTTATGCCGTCAAGCAACCAATACTTCAGATTGCCTTCGGCCCGTCTCTCCTCGGATATCCGTCCCCCTACTGCATCTAAGCTGTCCAGCGGCTTGCTCAATATTCCCGCTCCCATAAAAGAATGTTATCGCATTTTTCTAAACTGAATTTGCCGGGTTCCCGGGCTTCACGCTTCATTATCCATTTGTTTATCGTCCCCCCCGGGCTTTCGCCCCTTGTCATGGAGGGCTTTCTTTATTTATTTTATAGAGTATGGATTATGAAAAGTTAACTATCAAAGCCCAGGAGGCGTTAAACGACGCTTCCGCCCTTGCCCAGAAGCAGGATCATTCCCAGGTAGGGGTCGAACATGTACTGCTGGCCCTGCTGGGTCAGACTGAAGGCATTGTCCTGCCCATCCTGGAACGGATCGGGGCGGATACCCCCCGGATCATCCGGGATGCCGAAGCCCTGGCCGCGGCAAGCCCGAAGATCTACGGCGAGGCGGCCCAGCTCTACTTTTCTTCCGCCGCCGCCAAGGTCCTGGCCAAGGCCGAGGCTGAGGCGGCTTCCCTCAAGGATGAGTATGTTTCCACCGAACACATCCTCATCGCCATCGCGGCGGGGGAGGGGAAGGCCACGGAACTCCTCAAGAAGGCGGGGGTAACCAAAAACGGGATCCTCGTCGCCTTAAAGCAGGTCCGGGGAAACACCCGGATCACCGACCAAAACCCCGAGGACAAATACCAGGTGCTGGACAAGTATTGCCGGGACCTGACCGCCCTGGCCCGGCTGGAAAAACTCGATCCCGTTATCGGCCGGGACGAGGAGATCCGCCGGGTGATGCAGGTCCTGTCCCGGCGGACCAAAAACAACCCGGTCCTCATCGGGGAGCCCGGGGTGGGGAAAACCGCTATTGCCGAGGGCCTTGCCCGGCGGATCGTGGCGGGGGATGTCCCCGAGGGCCTCAAGGGAAAGAAGCTCCTCGCCCTGGACCTGGGCGCCCTGGTGGCGGGGGCGAAATTCCGGGGGGAATTTGAGGAACGCCTCAAGGCGGTGATCCACGAGATCCAGGCCTCCGAGGGGAAGATCATCCTCTTTATCGACGAACTCCACACCCTGGTGGGGGCCGGGGCCGCCGAGGGGGCCACCGACGCCTCCAACCTCCTCAAGCCCGCCCTGGCCCGGGGGGAACTCCGGTGTATCGGGGCCACCACCCTGGACGAGTACCGCAAACACATCGAAAAGGACGCCGCCCTGGAACGGCGGTTCCAGCAGGTTTATACCGCGGAACCCTCGGTGGAGGATACCATCGCCATCCTCCGGGGACTCAAGGAGCGGTACGAGGTACACCACGGGGTGCGGATCAAGGACGAGTCCCTGGTAGCGGCGGCGGTGCTGTCGGACCGGTACATCACCAGCCGTTTTTTGCCGGACAAGGCCATTGACCTGGTGGACGAGGCCGCGAGCCGCCTCAAAATGGAACTGGACAGCCGTCCCACGGAACTGGACAAGCTGGAACGGAAACTTTTACAGCTTTCCATAGAGCGGCAGGCCCTGTCCCGGGAAGAGGACGAGGCCTCCCGGGACCGCCTGGGGAAACTGGAAAAGGAAATCGCCGACCTGGGGGCCGAACGGGACGCCATGAAAGCCCGGTGGGAAAGCGAAAAAAAGGATATCCAGGGGATCCGGGATCTGAAACAGAAGATTGAGGAACTCAAGATCGAAGAGACCCGGTATGAACGGGAGGGTAATTTATCCAAGGCCGCGGAGGTTAAACACGGCCGGATCCCCGAGGCCCAAAAACAACTGAAGGCCCTTACCGACCAAATGGAGGCGAAACGGGGGGAATCGGCCCTGCTCCGGGAGGAGGTCAGCGAGGAGGATATCGCCCGGGTGGTGTCCACCTGGACGGGGATCCCCGTCTCCAAGATGCTTTCCGGGGAGTTACAAAAGTACCTGGATTTGGAGCGGGTCCTGTCCCAGCGGGTAGTCGGCCAGGAGGCGGCGGTGGAGGCCGTGGCGGACGCCATCCGCCGGAACAAGGCGGGGCTCTCCGACGCGGCCCGGCCCCTGGGATCCTTCCTCTGTTTGGGCCCCACCGGGGTGGGCAAGACGGAACTGGCCAAAACCCTGGCTGACTTCCTCTTTAACGACGAAAAGGCCCTGACCCGGATAGATATGAGCGAATACGGGGAAAAACACTCGGTGAGCCGCCTTATCGGGGCGCCCCCGGGGTATGTGGGGTATGAACAGGGGGGGCAGCTCACCGAGGCGGTACGGCGGCGGCCCTACAGCGTGATCCTCTTTGACGAAATCGAAAAGGCCCACCCGGAGGTGTTTAACGTGTTCCTTCAGATCCTCGATGACGGCCGCCTCACCGATGGTCAGGGGAGGGTGGTGGACTTTAAGAACGTGATCATCATCATGACCAGCAATTTAGGCTCCGACCTGATCCTGGAGGCTAAAAAAAGCGAGGATATCAAGGGGGCTTTGTCGGAACTCCTCAAACAGAGTTTCAGGCCGGAGTTTTTAAACCGGATCGACGAGACGGTGATCTTCAACCGCCTGGGCCGGGAGGAAATCGCCAAAATCGTGGAAATTCAGCTTGCCCGCCTTGCGGGGCGCCTGGCGGAGCGGAAGATCACCCTCACGGTAACCAGGGAAGCCCGGGAACTCCTCGCGGAACGGGGGTATGATCCCCTCTTTGGGGCCCGGCCCCTGAAGCGGGCTATCCAGGCGGATCTGGAAAATCCCCTGGCAAAGGTTATCATTGCCGGAAAAATCAAAGAAGGGGACCGGGTTACGGCGGATGTAGCCGAAGGCGGCGGGGATTTGAGCTTTAAGAAAGGCTAGGAAGGGAGGCGGTTTCAAAACCAACCGGGCTTGGAAGTGCCCCGGAGACAATGGGGCCGTTGCTTTTCCCCTAATTTGTACCATAAGAGCATTTCCCAAAACCCGGTTGGTTTTAGGAAATGCTCTTGAAAAAGCGGTTTAAAGCCCGCTTTTTCCCATAAATCCAAGGTTGCTTTCCCAAAAACTGAAGTTTTGGGAAAGCCTCATAATTGACGGATATTCCCAAAGTGGCTATAGTTAAAGGGATGGGAATTTTAAACAGCCAAAGAATAACAGAGTATTACGAAAGGTACAAATCTATTGATGTGACCTTTACCAAAGAAATTATCCAGGTCACCGGGCTGATTCCCCAGCAGGTATATCTTAAATGTATCGGCGATTTTTGGCCCTGTGTCGTGTTTTCATCGTCTTTTCAAGGCGCCAAGGTGGTGGCGAATATCAAATCCGGCCTGATTCAAAAGCTCAAACAGGCTAATAATTCGGCGAGCCTCCGGCTGTGTTTTAAAGATGCCGATTCCAATTCTCCGGTAACCTTTTTTGTAACCACCCGTTCGGTAGGATACGCTCCCTACAGCGGTTCCAATGACGTGGCTGTATTTACCCTTCAATTTACCCAGCGCCCCCCCGATGACCTCATCGAAATCATGGGGCGGCTGCTGGATGCCAACGTCAATTCAAAAAAACGCCGGGAAGAGCGGATCCTCCTTACCACCGATTCTATCCGTAAATTACGGCTCCTCTCTAAAGAAACCACCACCTTTATTCAGAGCGTGCCCCGGCGTTGCATATTACGGGACCTTTCCTTTTCCGGGGCAAAACTCATCATGATGGGGGTTGCTAAATTCCTGGTCGAGAAGGATGCGTCCCTGCGGGTAGACTTTGACGATCCGCAGGAAAGTTATCTTATACGGGGAAAATTTATCCGGTCGGAAATTGTGGAGGGCAGGAAAGATCTGCTCGCCCCGGTTATGCTTTTTGATGAAGCCATGATCCCCATGGGATATAAGATACGGCTCAATGATTTTCTCAGTCAGATCCGGGGCGATAACCGGGGAGGAGACCTCCTGGGTTCCGAAGCCCGGCAGTCTAAGGGCCCTGCGGAGATAAATTCCCCGGCCCCTGACGCCGAAAACCAAGCCGATCCCCCGGAGGATACGGCGGCGAATAAGGTCCCTGAAAAAGCCGCTTTGGAGTAAAATGAGCAGATCCACCGGTTCTCACCGTATTGTCTTTTTATCGGTCCCCGAATCCCTCCGCGGACAGGTCGAGTCCCGGGGGGCTTTCGTTATTGATCCCTCCATACCCATTCCGGTGGAACTGGCCCCGGATGAAACGAACCTGGATTTGGAACAACTCTCCTGGGAGATGATCCTTTCCGGCATGATCCGGGTTATCGGGGAAGATCCCGATGATGAGGATGCCGATTATTATCGCCGTTTTGTCCTGGCCGTTAAACCCGATATTTTACGGGAATTGACCGAGGCGGCGATCCTCAAGGCCGGTAACGGGGATTACGATCTGGCCCTGGAGATTCTGGATGCCCTGGCCGGACTTTTTCCCCGTGCCCCGGAGGTGCTCCTCAACCGTGCCCTTATTTTGGAAAACCGCGCCGATTTCCTTGCCCGTTCCGGCCGGGAAAATGAGGCGGAAACGGAAAATACCGCGGCCCACAGGGCGTATCAGGAGGTTCTCAGCCTTACCCCCCCCTATCCCAACGGCCTGTTTAACGCGGCTTTTTTCTTTATGAAGCTCAGGGATTTCTCCAGGGCCCGGGACTGTTTTTCCGCCTATATTCCCCTGGCGGATAATCCGGAAAAAAAAGAAAAAGCCGAAGCCCTGATCCGGGAAATTGAAGGCCGGGGACTGGATGACGGGGAGTTTCGGGCGGCCTACGATCTTATCCGTCAAGGGGAAGAAGAAAAGGGCCTCCTCCGGATCCGGAGTTTTCTGGAGCGCCGTTACGATGTCTGGAACGGATGGTTCCTGCTGGGCTGGGCCTTACGGAGGCTTGGCCGCTGGGCGGACGGGGCCGCCTCCTTTGGAAAAGCCCTGGAATTGGGGGGGGACAATAGCGACACCCGGAACGAACTGGCAATCTGCCTCATGGAACTGGGGGATTACCGGGCCGCCCGGAATGAGCTGGAAAGGGCCCTGCGGACGGATCCTGAAAATGTCAAGATCATCTCCAACCTGGGGGTACTGGCCCTTAAAACAGGGGACAATGACGAAGCCGCGGGTTTTTTCCGCACGGTTCTGGAACTGGCCCCGGAAGACCCCCTGGCCCGGGAGTATCTAAGCAGGTGGAAAGGGTAGTCATGGCCCCGTGCCTGCCGATTCCTGGCAGTTTGCCGCGCTTCAGCGCAAAATCGTATACAAAAAGTGCAACAGGCTCCTAGTACCACGTAACGTCTAAATATTTACTCAATAATCTGTGGGTAAAGCCGTTTGAGTTTGATGCGGGCATCCACCGTGGTGAAGTGCCAGTCCACCCCCTTTTGTTTCCGGTTCCG
>JAISOO010000152.1 GCA_031275595.1 Spirochaetaceae bacterium
CCGCCTGTCCCTGCCGGATGGAGGCGATATCCAGTTCCCCCACCCCGGCTTCAATCTGCATCTCCTCCAGGTTTTCCGCCAGGGTAAAGATGCTGGAGGAATTGCTGCTGGAGCCCTCCACCACCGTGGCCCCCTCGCTGATGTTCCGTTCCAGCACGATCCCGTCGATAGGGGAAGTAATAAAGGCGTATTGGTTTATTTCGGTTTCGATCACCCGCAGCGAGGCCTCCGCGGCGGCGAGTTCCGCGGCCTGCACGTTCAGGGCGGTCCGGGTGGTTTTAAGCTCATATTCGGAGATGAGGTTTTTTTCCGCCAGTTTTTCCTGGTTCTGATAGTTGAGGAGCTGGAGTTCGTGGTTGGCCCGGGCTTTGATCACCGCCGCCAGCTGCTGTTCCCGCTGGAGCCTGAGCATATCCGTATTGAGTTCCGCGAGGATATCCCCCTTGCGGATCCGGTCGTTGTAATCCACATGGATGGCCTCCACCTTGCCGCTCATCCGGGCGAGGACGCTGACCGTGGACACCGGTTTTAAGGCTCCGCTGGCGGACACGGTTTTTTCCAGGGTTCCCCGGCGGATTTCCGTGTACTCATAGGTTTTGGTCCCCTCCGCGGGTTTCAGGCAGCCCCCCAGGGAAAGGCCCGTCAGGACCAAAAAGAGGCGGCTCAAAAGCGAAAAATCCCGGTACGGCATGACATTCCCCCGTATTTAAGCCAGCAAGAACCGTGCCAAATTCTTCAAAACAACGGAAAAACCTAAAAATTCCGGCTTGCAACAACCGCGCCTGCCATTTTATCCGTTGCCGAGGCTGATTCAAGGCCGGCCGGATTCTGAAACAGCCCCGGCCATTCCAAATTTTGAGGCGCCTGTTTTGGACGCCGGGTAAAATTTACCGCCCCGGAGGGACCGCGGCGGGTAAATTTTACCCAAATGCTTGCGGAGGTCTGACCCCGGGCATCGGCGTTTACCTTTTTCCCCATCACCCCCCCTTAAACTCATACGGTTTTTGAAAAAGAATTCACCACGAAGGCGAAAAAGGAATAAAACCCAAAACCAGTTCCAAAACCAACCGGGTTTTGAGGCTGGCTCAATTGACACCTCATGCGGCTGCCCTGATGAGCAATGCGTTGGATATTTGGGTTAGAATTTTATTTTGAGGCATAGCCTCTTTTGGGTTAGAAAAATTATGAGGCAATGCGGGCGGTAGACTAAAACAGGCGGTTTTGGTATACTGTTTTTTCGCGCGCTATTGGTTAATCGCGGCAGGGTAAAGGGGTTGTCCGGGCCTTTACCGGTAAGAGAATACGCGCCGGACTCCGGAAAGTCCTGGGGGATCGTCCGGAAAAAGCAGAGGAGGATCTTATGAGCGCCAGAATCAGGCTCAAGAAATTCGGGACCAAGAAACGTCCCTATTATCGTATTGTGGTTATGGACAAACACGCTCCCCGGGATGGGAAAACCCTTGACGAAGTGGGATTGTATCATCCCATAGAAGCCGAAGACAAACAGATCGTTTTTGACGCGGATAAAGTCAAATCCTGGCTGCAAAACGGCGCCACGGTGAGCGATACGGTCCGCCGTATCCTGAACAGGAAAAGTTTTTCCTTATAACGGTTTTTCCGGAACTTCAGTTTTGTCAAGCTGCCCGCGCTTATATGAAAAACAGGGTGTTTTTTCAGGGTTTTTTCCCAGACCGGCCGGTTCGGGGGGAAGGGCATAATCGGGGTTTTTACCCGGGGCACGGGCGGGGAGCGGTATTTTCAATTTAAGGAGCGGAACATGGAAAAAGACCTGGTGGAATATATAGCAAAATCCCTGGTGGACGACCCCTCGTCGGTTACCATCAATGTGGTGGAAGGTGAAAAGTCAACTATTTTGGAACTCCGGGTGGCGTCGGAGGATATCGGCAAGGTCATCGGTAAACACGGCCGTATCGCCAAGGCCATACGGACGGTCCTGCAGGCCGCCACCGCGAAAAGCGGGAAGCGGATCACCCTGGAGATCCTGGACTAGGCTGAGACGCCGCAGGGGATGGTAAGGGCGGGGGCGTGACCGGACAGTTTGTGGTGGGCCTGGTGGGTGTTCCCTTTGGATTAAAGGGATTTGTGAAGGTGCGTCCCCTTTCGGGGGAAGACGCCCATATCCGCCGTTTAACTTCGGTCCTGCTGCGGCAGGGCCCGAGGGAAAAGACCTATGAGGTGGAGGAAATTGCCGGGTCCGGCGTTGTTTTGCTGATGAAATTCCGGGGCGTCGATACCCCCGAGGCCGCCAAAGCCCTGACCGGCGCCGAATTGGTGGCGGACCGGGCCCAGGCGGCCCCCCTGCGGGAAGGGGAATTTTATATTGAGGACCTCCGGGGAATAACGGTAACCCTGCGGACCGGGGAGGCGGTGGGGGAAATTACCGACGTGCTGGAGGGAGGGGGCGGGTTCCTCGCGGAGCTGCGGCTCCCCTCGAAGGAACTGCGGCTTGTCCCCTTTCGGAACGAATTTTTTGGGGAGGTGGATCCCGAAAACCGGCGGGCGGTGCTTTTGGAGAGGTGGATCCTGGATGAAGTATAGGGTGCTCACCCTTTTTCCGGAGATTACGGACGCGTTTTTCGCCGCATCCATCATGGCCCGGGCGGTGGAGCGGGGTATGGTGGAATATTGCGCCATAAACATCCGGGATTTTGCGCTGGATAAGCACAAAACCTGCGACGACGCCCCCTACGGCGGCGGGGCGGGGATGTTGATGCTTCCCGAACCCCTGGGAAGGGCCCTGGAAGCCGCCGGCGCCCGGAACCGGCTGGCCGAACCACAGGGGTCCCGGCCGGAGAAAGGCCCCCGGGTTATCTACCTTTCCCCTTCGGGGAGGCCCTTTACCCAGGCCTATGCCGGGGAGCTGGCGGCGGAACAGGAGCTGATCCTCCTCTGCGGCCGTTACGAGGGGATAGATCAGCGGATCATCGACGCCTACGTGGACGATGAAATTTCCCTGGGGGATTATGTGCTTTCCTCCGGGGAAGCCGCCGCCCTGGTGGTGATCGACGCCACCTGCCGCCTGGTGGACCGGGTGATAGCCCCCGAGTCCCTGGCGGAGGAGAGTTTTTCCGGGGGCCTGCTGGAGTATCCCCAGTATACACGGCCCGAAATATATGGTATGCTACGGGTACCGGAGGTCTTACTTTCGGGACACCATGAAAATATACGGCGTTGGCGTCTTAAAAAACGGGTGGAGAAAACCCTTGCCCTGCGGCCGGATCTGATCCGCCGGGGGGAAGAACTGGATCTGTTTGACGCGGAGACCCGTAAACTTATACAGGAAGCGCAGGGGGAAACATGAACGAGATACGGGCGATTGAAGCCTCCCAAATGAAATCCGAGTTGGATCCGTTCCATATCGGCGATACGGTAAAGGTTCATTTTAAGATTGTGGAAGGTAAAAACGAACGGATCCAGGTCTATGAGGGCCTGGTTATCGCGATTAAAAATTCCCGGATCGGTAAAACCTTTACGGTCAGAAAGAATTCCTACGGGGTCGGGGTGGAACGGGTGTTTCCCCTCCATTCTCCCCGGATTGCCCGGGTTGAGTTGATGCGGCCCGGCAAAGTCCGCCGGGCAAAACTCTACTATATCCGGGATAAGATCGGTAAGGCCGCCAAAATTAAGGAACTTATCGTGAAAAAAAATCCCCGGCCTAAGCCCGAAGCAGCCCCGGCTCCGGAAGTTTCGTCCTAGGAGCCTGTCGCACTTGTAGGTTTTTGCGGCACTTTGTACCGCAAAAACCACGATAAACGGGCTCCTTTGGGAGTTTGCAAGGTAAAAAATCGCCTTGCAGGCGATTTTTGGAGGTTTTATGCGCGAAGCG
>JAISOO010000039.1 GCA_031275595.1 Spirochaetaceae bacterium
TCTACTTATGTTTACCCTAACTCCCTGCGCCGCGGGGTGCGGACGGTCCGCCATAAGCGGCTCTCCGGTCTGCGCCATCCATGCGGCGGATAAGGAAAAAGAGGCCCAGCGGATCGCCGCATATATCATGGAACGGGAGAATATCAAGGACCTGAACGCATCGGGCCTGGATTTTGGGGATATGGATTTTTCAAACCGCCGTTTCTTTGGCTGTAATTTTTACGGCGCGGCTTTTTCCACCTGTAACTTCTCGAATGCCTTTATGCGGATGTGTTTTTTCGATTTTTCCAGTTTCAGTGAATGTAACTTTTCCCAATCGGACCTCCAGTTTCTGTCCTTCGCGGGCTCCGTCATCCAGGACTGTACCTTTGAGGGCTCGGAACTGCTCCACATTAACTATGGGGGGACCATCATCACCGACTGTTGTTTTAATAATTCAAACCTCTATAACAGCCGTTTTATCAACGCCGAAATGGCCTGTGTGGACTTTATCGATTGCAATGTTAAAAAGACCTATTTTCTCAAGGTCAAACAGGAAGGGGTTTCTTTTAAAGCCTCCAATACGGCGGAAGCGGTCTTTGAGTTGGAAGAGGGGGTATAGGTGCGGCTCTATTTCCATTATTGCCAGTTTGGGTTTAGTAATTGCTATGTCGTGGGAACCGAACTGCCCGAGGAGGAGGATGGGGAAACCCGTCATGACGGGCCGTTAAAAAAAATATCGCTTCGGAAAGCGACGCCTAGAGAGGCGTCGCTTCGAGAAGCGATCATCGTCGATCCGGGGAATATGGATGAGACCATCCTCACGTTAATTGAGCGTAACAACTATACGCTCCGGGGGGTATTGGTTACCCACGATCATCTGAGTCATGTCCGCGGCCTGCGGACCCTCAAACGGATCTACGACGCCGATATTTATGCCGTAAACCACATGATTCTGGATCAGAGAACCACCAGGGTAAAGGACGGGGATACCCTCCATATCGGCCCCTTTGTGGTGGAGGTGATTTCGGTGCCCGGCCATTCTTCGGACTCGGCGGTTTTTAAGATCGGGTACTGGCTTTTTACCGGAGACGCCCTTAGCGCGGGCCTGCTGGGAAGCACCGCCAGTTCCTACGGGGCAGAGGTACAGATGACTGCCCTGCGGAGTAAAATTCTCTCCCTGCCGGGAAATTACGCCATACTCCCCGGACACGGGCCGCCCAGTTCCCTGGAAGCGGAGCGGCGTTTTAACGTGGGGATACAATTCTACGAACAGAGCAAGAATAAGCGCCAGCCCTTTACTATGGAGATCTGGGAATAGGGGCTGTTGTTTTAGGATACGGATATAAAAAAAATTCACAATATATTTGTGAGATAATTCAGGGTGGGAAAAAGGAGGTGATTTTTGCCGATGGGTTCAAAGATGCCGCTGTTTATTCCGAAAGCGCCGCCTTCCAGGCATTTTTGAACTATCTATCCAATGGCGGCATAGGCGAACAAAAAGTTGTTTAAAATTCAAGAAAATCAGTTTGAATTTTCGGAAGTTTCTTATTTACACGGAACCATCAGGAGGTATATATGGTATCTTGGATAATTTTAGTTATTTTCATTGTCATCACCATAACTATGGTATTAAAAAAAATACCGGCTATTTTTGCCTTACCCTTAATGGCAATATTGATAGCCGCGGTTTCCGGTATCCCCTTTTTTAGTTCCCGGGCCGAAGACGGAACCGTAATTACCGGGATTCAGGATCTTATTTTTGCCGAAGGTCCTATCCGCCTGGCTTCCTCAATAATCACCATGATTTTTGGTTCTATCCTCGGACAGATCATCAAAAACACCGGTATCGCCGAGACCATGATTAAAAAAGTTTCCGAACTTGCCGGTGACCGGATGCTGATATTGTGTATCCTGATCAGTATTGTCCTCAGCCTGCTTTTTACGTCCCTGGCCGGTCTTGGTTCCTTTATCATGGTGGGGAATATAGCAATTCCCATCTTAATTTCCGTCGGGGTCCCTTCCCTGGCGGCAGGCTGTATTGTACTTTTTGCCCTGAGCATAGGGGGGATATTTAATATGGTGAACTGGGCGCTTTATCAAAGCGTTCTTGGTTTGAGTAACGAAGAAATTAGAAGCTTTGCCTATGTTTTCGGCATCGTAATGGCCCTGGCGGCCCTGTTGTTTATGATCATTGAACTGAAGGTAAAACGGATAAAAACCGCCTGGCCCGCTCCCGCGGAATCCGGTTTGGGGGAATATAAGAAACTCAATATTTTTGCCTTTCTTACTCCCCTCCTCCCCCTGGTGCTGGTGTTTTTCTTCAAGTGGGAAATTAATTCCGCCTTTATTGCGGGCATACTGTACGGCTGTCTTACCACAATCGGCAAGGGTAGTTTAGGCATGGTAACAAAGTCCGTCTTGACCGGGGTCTCCGAAATATCCGCCCCTCTTTTTTTAATGATGGGTATAGGGATGCTTCTTAAAGCAGTGATGGATCCCCGGGTTACGGTGCATATCGGCGGGGCGATTTCTTCCCTGCTGCCCTCGAGTCCCTTGGCGTATGTACTCTTTTTTGCCATCCTTGCCCCGCTGGCCTTGTACCGGGGACCCCTGAATATTTGGGGACTCGGTCTGGGGCTCGTAGCCATTATCGCCGGAACGGGCAAGCTTGCGCCCATGGCTATTATGGCGGCCTTCTTAACCGTAGGACAGATCCAGGGTGTCTGCGATCCGACCAATACTCATAATGTGTGGACCGCCCAGGCCATCGGAAACGATGTAAATGACATTCTGAAAAAAACCGTTCCCTACGTCTGGGCCGCCGCCATAGTCGGACTTGTTCTGGCGGCCATTCTGTATCTGTAATAAGGGAGATCGCCACATTGTGTACAAGGGCCCGGGGGAAGCAATAAAATGCCGGAGGCAAAAATCAGAATCGGAATTGATGTGGGCGGCACCTTTACCCACGGTGTGGCGATTAACGGGAATTGCGAGGTCATTGCCCATACGGTAACTCCCACAACCCATCGATCATCCTACGGAGTATCCGAGGGGATCATCAGGGTATTCAAAGATCTAATGGAACTGGCGGATCTATCCCCGGAAAGCGTGGTGTTTGTAGCTCATAGTACCACCCAAGCTACAAATGCACTGCTTGAAGGGGACGTATCCAAGGTGGGGGTGATCGGCATGGGCAGGGGCCTCGAAGCCCTAAAAGCCAAAAGCGATACTACCCTGGCGGACATTGCCCTGTCGGGGGGGAAAAAATCCCCATCGTCTGCCGTTTTCTCAATACCTCATCCGCCCCGGATGAGGGGGATGTCGGAACTATAATAGAAAACTTAAAACAGGAAAACTGTGAAGTTATCGTCGCTTCGGAAGCCTTTGGGGTAGACGATACCCAAAATGAAAATTTTGTTACCCGCATCGCCTCTTCCCTTTTAATCCCCGCCGTGGCGGGCAGCGAAATTACCCAACTGTACGGACTCAAGGTTCGCACAAAAACCGCGGTAATCAACGCCTGTATCCTGCCGAAGATGACGGAGACCGCCCGGCTTACCCAAAAAAGCGTAGCCGAAAGCGGTATAAGCGCCCCCCTGATGATCATGCGAAGCGACGGGGGAGTCATGGATATTCAGCAAATGGAAAAAAGGCCGATCCTTACCATGCTTTCCGGCCCCGCGGCGGGGATTGCCGCGGCCTTGATGTTTGCGGGAATCTCCGACGGGATTTTCTTGGAGGTCGGCGGCACCAGTACCGATATTTCGGCAATTAAAAACGGCAAGGCCATGATTAAAAGCGCCACGGTCGGAGGGCATCTAACCTACCTGCGTACCCTGGACTCAAAAACCGTGGCCATCGGCGGGGGCAGCATGCTCCGGGTCAGAAACAATGGCTTTGGGGATGTGGGCCCCCGGAGCGCCCATATTGCGGGATTACGTTATATCGCCTTTAGCCCGGAAGAGGAGATAGAAGATCTCCGCCCGGTCTTGATAGCTCCCCGGCCGGGGGATCAGCAGGATTATCTGGTTCTGGAAAATTCCCGGGGCAAGCAATTCGCCCTAACCTTAACCGATGCGTCCATTGTGGCCGGAACAACCAAAGAAGGGGACTATGCCTTTGGAAATCCGGACCTTTGTTTTAAGGCCTTTGAGACGGCCGGCCGGTTTTTGAATTGTTCCCCCCGGGAATTAGCTTCCGCCATGCTTGACGCGGCCTGCGGCAAGATAAAATCCGTGATTACGGATCTATTTACCGATTACCGGCTTGATAAAAACATCATGCGCCTTGTGGGCGGCGGCGGGGGCGCAACGGTGGTGGTACCCTGGCTTGCCCGGACCATGAACATGCGGTATACCATCACCCAACGGGCGGAGGTAATTTCCGCCATCGGCGCGGCCCTGGCAATGCTGCGGGATACGGTTGAAAGGAATATCATCAATCCTACGGAAGATGATATTTTGGCCGTTAAAAAACAGGCCGAAGAAAGTCTGTATAGAATGGGCGCAAACCCGGAAACCGTTTCCGTTTTTATAGAAATAGACAAACGGCAGAATATTGTACGGGCCGCCGCTACGGGGACAACGGAACTGCGGGATAAGGATCCGGCAAGGTCCGATGTAGACGAAGCCGCCGCCCGGAAGACGGCCGCCCTTTCCCTTTCCGTCCCCGAAGACGAGGTACTTACCCTTTTTGAAAATTCCCGTTTTTGGATCTTCTCCTGTAAAAAAAAGACAAAGAAATTTTTCGGCCTCTTTGCCGGGGTTCAATATCATCTGCGGGTATTAAGCAAAGAGGGTATCATAAAACTACAGGTAAACAATGCCCACTGGAGCTTTACGCGGGTGGAGACCGCCGGGGATGCCCTGGAAACCGCCCTGGAAAAAAACCTGACCTATGGGGATGTGGGGATTACGGTTCCCTGCGTGTACCTTGTGTACGGTTCCAAAATCATCGACCTGTCAACCATTATGGACAAAGAATATATCAAGATAACTGCCGCCGCCGAGCTGAAGGGGCTGCCGCCGGAAGAAAATATCCTCATTATTACCCAAGGGAGGTAATCATAGCATGAAAAAATTTACCCGGATCCTTAAGGACAATTCCTTAGGAGCATGAGGCGGATGAAAATTTCCCTGCTTCCCCTGGATTCAAGACCCTGTAATACCCTGTTCCCCCAAAAACTGGCGGCCATTGCCGGCTTATCCCTCAACATGCCGGATC
>JAISOO010000118.1 GCA_031275595.1 Spirochaetaceae bacterium
GAGATGAAGGATTACTGCGCCTATGCCACCCTCCCGGAGGATGCCGCCAAGCGGGCCTGCGCTTTTTCCCGAAACACCCCGGACGACCCGGCCATCCGGCCCGCCTCGTTCCGCAATTCATAGACAGTGAACGCATATGGGGCCTGGCACACCGCTTGGCATGTTCTTTATTTCTGCATATAATGGGGATCATCTGTAAAAAAACAGGAATATTTTCATCATGAAAATTAGAAACGCCAGTTTTTGCCGGAAGTGTTTGCAGCAGTCCCTGTCTGTAGAGATGATGATCCGCATTGCCCAGCTGGTATCCCCGGGATACGATATTTACCGGCGGTCCGGCCTTACCGAGGGGATGCCCATTTCCAACCAGGACGCCGCCCAGCGTATCGTGGCCGATCTTATCGAAGACGGCTTTTTTATCGATTTTGTTGAAACCCTCATCCGCATAAATGCCGGGGGACACATGGGCCGGGCCTATGCCCTTAAGGGGCTCAATGACGTGATCACCGGCCTTATTCGGGAAGGATACAGCTACGACGAGGCCACGGGGCAGTTCTTTGAGAACCAGCGGGAGCGGATAAGCCAGAATTGGGGCCGGCTAAAAGACGGGGATGAACGGCAGATGACGGTTCTACGGCTGGACATTGTAGGAAATTCAAGCCTGGTAAAACAGAACTCCGGGGAGAACATAGACAGGGCCTATAAGGATCTCCGGGCCCTGGTATCAAAATCGGTGGTAAGCCGCCTGGGACGGCTTTGGTCCTGGGAGGGAGACGGCGCGCTGGCGGCCTTTATGTTCGGCCAAAAGGAACGGGCCGCGGTCTTCTGCGGCATGGATATACTGCATGAATTATTTCTCTATAACAGACTCAAGAATCCCCTGAATAAGCCCATCCGAATCAGGATCGGAGTTCATATCGGCATGATCCGGTACTACGATAATGTGATTGAACGGCTGAAAAACGAGACCATCAAGCAGGCCCTGATCCTGGAATCCGAGGCCTCCGCCGATTCCATGGGAATATCCCACAATCTATTTATTTCCCTGGAACCCTCTATCCTGAATCTTTTTACCCCCGAAAAACCCTACCGGGGCGGCCGTTACAGGCTATACAATATCTCCCTGGGGCAAGTATGAGTATCTATATTTTTTCATCAAAAAAATTACGATCCCTGGGTTTTAACCTTCCAAAAACCGCGGAGCCGGTGATCCTCTCCCCCGCAGACCTGGGCAAACACGAGCCCCGGAACGGGGACATTAGTTACCTGGATATTTCGGAGTATGCCGGGGAGGGGGAAATAAAAAAAGCCGCCGCCCTGCTCAGACGAAGAAGCAAGGGTGCCGCCTGGGGCATCCTCGATCTCAAGGGAGAAAGTACGGACCCGGCGCAATTTTTCTTCGACGGCGCATCGGATTACCTGGGGCCGAAGCTGATAAAGGCCGGGATAGACAAAAAAAGGCTCAAGGCCCCTTTATCCTGGCGGGACGCCGCATCTGGCGGGAAGGAACCGGCCCTGAATCCGGATCCTTCCTCCAAAGAGGGGGATGCGAAAAAAACGGCCAGACTCCCCGGCGGGAAATTTGCGGGCTGGCATTCCCTAAGGGCGGGAACAACGGCGCCGTTTTTCTTCCTCTATGTTTCCCTGGCGGGGGAAGGTAAAGCAAACCTGCGGCCCAGGATTGGCGAGAGGAACTATAAGCTGCTCCGGGACCGGCTGCGTAATTTTTTGCAGCAGGCCTTCTACGAGGCCAATGCCCTGTTGTGGATGGAGACCGAGACCAACTGCCTGTTCCTCATTCCCCCTAAGGCGGAATACGTAAAGGCGGCCATAACAGCATCCCTAAAAACTCTGATGGATACTTCCATGATTATGGTGGAAACCCTGGGCCTTTCTATTCCGGCGGGTTTTGTCTTTGCCCTGCATTACGGGAAAACCCCCTACCGGGCGCCGGGAAAAACCGGGACGGTGATCTCCGATGCGGTAAATTTTATCTTCCATCTGGGGTCCAAGTGCGCCGAAATTGACCGCTTAACCCTTTCCGGCGAACTCCCCGGCGAGGCCCTGGCCCCGCAGCTTGCGGATATATTCATCCCCGCCGGCTCCTTTGAAGGCAGAGACCTTAGGCACTCCCGGCGTTTTGTATGTTCAAAACAGGGAGTCCATACCGGCAGTGCCTATGCGGGGGTGGTGAAGAGAGTGTGAAGTGTTGGGAGTGAAGGGAAGAAGGAGTGGAGGCTTTGCGGGGAACCGTCTCTTCCCCCATGCAAGGAACGGCCGGGTAAATTTGGCCGTGTATCCGTGATACCCCGGAGAAAACGCACCGGTACGGTGAAGAAAAATCTGGTGGGGTGTCATTGGACCAAGGTCCGGGAGGGAACACTGATACGGGGAATCCCCTCTTCCCCCGTGCAAAGGAAGGCCGGTAATTCCACGATTGGAGAAAGATGGGAGGGCCTGGGCGGGCCCTGTTTCCTTTGCCTTAAGGGTTTCCCTTCCCCGGGACCCAAAGAACCCGCTTGCGCGGGGGAGGTGTTACCGGTATTCTAATACACGCTCACCGGTTCGCGTGCTGTTTTTGGGCGGGTTATCTGAAAGCGGACACTTGACCGAAGCCCCGCAGGGGCAAGCGGGACCTGGTCCCTTTTTCTTATGGGTTTCCCTTTTCCGGGGTCCCGCCGTGTTACCGGTGTTCCCAAGACACGCTCAATATTTCGCGTGCCGTTTTGGGCGGGCCGCTTTTTGATGTTCTGCCCAGGCCATTTTTTCGTTCAAATGTAAAATTGCTGGGTGTAAAAGCCATAGGGGGACCCTCCGGGGGT
>JAISOO010000137.1 GCA_031275595.1 Spirochaetaceae bacterium
CTTTCCCGCCCAAGCCGCGGGGGACCCGCCCCTCGCGGGATAACGCCTCCCCAGCCCTCGCGGGGCAGCGCCTCCCGCCCGATACCGCACGCGAAACATTGAGCGTGTTGACCCACAAACAGTAACACGGCGTAGGCCCAAAAAGAGCTACAGTTGCCAGAAACGGCATCAGGCCGCCCCCCCGGCATCTTCCCCCCCCGAAGCCCGCCTGCTTTTTGCCCTTCCAGCCATGCCGCGGGGGGGCGGGAATTCCCCCGTGAACGCGCCCGATAATGCACGCGAAACATTGAGCGTGTTGACCAAGAAAGTAACACGGCGTAGGCCCAATAAAACTACAATTATCCAAAAAAGGCATCAGGCCGCCTGGAATTCCTCGCCGGAGGAGACCGTTTACGGGCTCCGTAGGCGAATTCTACAGGCAAGCGAACGGGGGGAATTCCCGCTCCCCCGCGGGCGTTGCGGGCAAAGCGCAAAAAGCAAACGCGGTGGCTACCTTGCAGATTGATTCAAATCGTGATAGATTTTATCGAAACAGGAATTCCCCGGAATAGGTAGGTGGTATGCCAAAGCAGATACTGGTAGTGGACGATAATCTATCAAGCCTTAAACAGATCGGCGCCCAGCTTACTCCCCGTTATGAAATTTCCCTGGCCAAATCCGGCGCCATCGCGTTACAGATATGCAAACAGGAAAAGCCCGATCTCATCCTCCTGGATATTGAGATGCCCGAAATGGACGGCTTTGAGACCATACGACAGCTCAAAGCGGACCCGGAGCTTAACCCGATACCGGTTATTTTCCTTACCGGCAACCGGGACATGGACACCGAAATCAAGGCCCTCCAGTCCGGGGCCATGGATTTTATCGCCAAGCCTGCCAATAAGGATATCCTGCTCCACCGGCTGGAACTCCACCTGCAATTTTCAGCGTATCAGACATCCCTGGAACATACCGTCATGGAACTGGAAAACAGCATCGTTGCCTCCTTTGCGGAACTTATCGAATGTAAGGACCACAATGTGGGCGGCCATGTGCTGCGGACCGGAAAATATGTGGAGCTTATCGGCAAGGAACTGCTGGCGGCGGGGACCTTTGGGGAAGGGTTTACCGAAACAGATTTAAACCGGATCGTCCGGGCCGCCCCCTTCCACGACATCGGTAAAGTCGGCATCAGCGATGTTTTGCTTCTCAAACAGGAACAATTAACCGACATAGAATATGATGAGGTGAAAAAACATACCACCATCGGCGCCCAGTTTCTGCAAAAGATCTATGAGCGTATCCCGGGGCAGGATTACCTGGAATTGGCCATCCAGCTCGCCCAATCCCACCATGAACGGTATGACGGCAGGGGGTATCCCGAGGGTCTCGCGGGAGATGACATTCCCCTGTGCGCCCGAATCCTCGCGGTGGCCAATGTGTATGACGCCTGTTTAACCGACCGGGTTTACCGCAAAGCCATGGATTGCGATGATGTCTTCCAAATTATTCTTGAGGAAAAGGGCCGCGCCTTTGATCCCCGGGTGGTAGACGCCTTTGAGGCGGTCAAGGATGCCTTGGCGGGCCTGGATATAAAGACATTGCCGATGTTGAAAATTGAAGAGGGTCGGTTGAATTATGCATAACATCCTGGTGGTAGACGACAATATCTCCAGCCTCAAGCAAATCGGCGCCCAACTGGGGGAGAGTTATGAGGTATCCCTCGCCAAATCCGGCGCCATGGCATTGCAGATCTGTATGCAGGAAAAGCCTGACCTCATCCTCCTGGATATCGAAATGCCCGAGATGGACGGGTTTGAGACCTTAAAACGGCTCAGGCTGAACCAGTATATGGGAAGCATACCGGTTATTTTTCTTACCGGAAACCACGATACCGAAATCGAAGTCCGGGGGCTTCAGTCGGGGGCCCGGGATTTCATCACCAAACCGGTAGAAAAAAGCATCCTGCTTCATCGGATAGAACTGCATCTGCGGTTCTCCTCCTACCAGTCCCATTTGGAAAAGATGGTGGCAAAGCTTTCGGAGAATATATCCTTGTCTTTTGCGGAGCTAATCGAATGCCGGGATGAAAATACCGGGGAGCACGTGGTTCGGACCTCGAGGTATGTGGGGCTCCTGGGCCGGAAGCTGATCGAGAACGGAATGTTCAGGGATGAACTGACCGCCATGGATCTGGAAATGATGGTCCGGGCGGCGCCTCTCCACGACATCGGAAAGATCGCCATCAGCGACCGGATCCTCCTCAAACCCGATCGGCTGGACGACGAGGAGTTTAACACCATGAAACAGCACACTTCCATCGGGGAAGAGATTTTGGCCCATATGTACGCCCGGACCCCTACCCAGCAGTATCTGCTATACGCAAAACAGATCGCCGCTTCCCATCACGAGCGGTTTGATGGAAAGGGGTATCCCCGGGGGCTCGCCGGAGACGAAATCCCCCTGTGCGGGCGCATCATGGCGGTGGCGGATGTTTACGACGCCCTGGTAGCCGACCGGGTGTACCGCCGGGGGATGAAACATACCGAGGCATACCGGATCATCATTGATGGAAAAAACAACAGCTTTGACGGCAGAGTGGTAGATGCCTTTGAAGCCATCCAGGAAAAATTAATGGGTTCTCCGTAGCAACGGTTTCCTTCAGGTAAGTCGTATCGGAAAAGACATTCCTAAATTTTGATTATTGGGGAATGTATTTTATAGAGGGAAAAGCAGGTTTTGATCGCTTCTCCCATGGTCAATTCCAAAATCCACCCGGATAGTGGAATTGGTTCGGAACTTGCCATAATTTTACGAGGTACGGTTATGATTAAATTTTTTACGGCATTTACGGAAGAGATCGACGATGTGGATCTGGCAGTGTCTGAGTTGTTGGGACAGTTGGATCTGGGCCAGAGGTGTTTAACCTATTCCCTGGGGATCATCCACTGTTACAGCGATTTCGTTGACAGCGGGGTGTTTAAGGCCCTTTCCGAAAAACTCCCCTTTGACAGCCTGGGTTCCACCACCATAAGCGCTTCCTCTTCAGCCGGTATCGGCCAGATGGGGCTTTCGGTAACGGTGCTGACCAGTGACGACGTGCGGTTTATATGCGGCGTTTCCGCGCCCGTCGAAGGTTCCGTCGACGCCCCCTTGACGGAACTCTACGGCAGGATAGCCGCGAAACTCCCCGGAAAACCCGCCATGCTGATGCCCTTTATCCCCTTTCTGCCCACTAACGGTGGGGATGAATTCATTGACAAGCTCGACGCCCTCTCCGGGGGCGTCCCCGCCTTCGGCACCCTGGCCATTTCCAATGAGCCGGATTTCAGCAGGAGCTATACCTTTTACAACGGCGACTTCTACCGGGCTTCCATGGCCCTGGCCGCCCTGGTGGGCGGAGTGGCCCCCGAATTTTTAAGCGTCGCCGTCAACGAAGAAAACATCCTCAAGCAAAAGGCGGTCATAACCGGGGTGGAACGCAACATCCTGACGACCATAAACAACATGCCCGCCGTACAGTACCTTGAATCCATAGGTATCGTGAGAAACGGCGATGTAGCGGGCCTCCAGTCCATGCCCTTCATCATTTATCTGGAAGACGGGTCCATGCTGATCCGGGCCTGCATAGGCGGCGGCGGGGAAGGAAGTTTGATTCTCTGCGGGGCCGTCCCGGTTAATGCCGTCATCGCCCTGGCTACCATGGGCTTTGAGGACGTGGTGAGCTCCACCGAAAGAAAGGTAACCGAAGCCCTGGCGGCGGCCAACGGCCGGGGGATCCTGATGTACTCCTGCGCGGGCCGCAACTGGTCCCTGGGTATGCAGCCCATGGCGGAACACGAAAAGGTAAAGGAATGTTTGGGGGACACGCCCTACCATTTTGTATATTCCGGGGGCGAGATATTCCCCTCCTCCCTCGGCGGCGGCAGGACGGTAAACCATTTGCAAAACGATTCCCTGATCATCTGTATGCTGTAAGAGGTTGTCATGGCTGAAGTGGTCATAACGGAAGAAGCGCAGGCCCTGAAAGAAGAAAACGCCGCCCTGCAGATTCAGGTAAAAAAACTCACCCGTCAGCTTGCGGTTCAGCAGAACACGATGATGCGCTTTGAAAAACTATCCGCCATCCGGGACGGGCTGGCGGAGAAGCTGAAGGAGGAACAAACCAGGCAGGAAAAATTCATGAACATGATGCTGGAGAACAGTTCCAACATCATCATCCTGCTGGACGGAGCGGGACGCTTCGCCTACTGCACGGATACCTTTCTTAACATAGCGGGGTTTCAGAATTTCGGCCTGGTGAACGGGCTGCATTTTTCCGAGGTTTTCAAGCGTTTCAATAACGATGCCTTTTCGGAGCACGCCGAAGCCTGTATAAACCGGGCCGTACAACAACAGGGAACGGTAAAATCCGAGGAAGCCCTGGACATTACCGGCAGCGGCGAACTGCGGATCTACATTACCAATACCACCGCCATGCGGGACAAGACCGGCAAGGTGGAGGGGATCATGATCCTCTTCCACGACGTTACCGAAACCCTCAGGGCCAAGGAGGCGGCGGAGGCCGCGTCAAAGGCGAAAAGCGCCTTCCTCGCCACCATGAGCCACGAGATCCGGACCCCCCTCAACGCGATTATCGGTCTCTCGGAGATCCTGATGCAAAAGGATCTTTCCGAGGATGTCCATGTCGATCTGGAAAAGATATACAGTTCAGGTTCCATCCTCCTGGGGGTGATCAACGACATCCTGGATGTTTCAAAAATTGAAGCGGGTAATTTTGAGCTTATCCCGGTACAATACGATACCCCCAGCCTGATCAACGATACGGTTCAGTTAAACATCGTCCGCATCGGCTCCAAACCCATCTCCTTCAAGCTGTATATTGACGATACCCTGCCTGCCAAACTTTTCGGGGACGAACTGCGGGTAAAGCAGATTTTGAACAATATCCTCTCCAACTCCTTTAAGTACACCCGGGAGGGAACGGTAATTTTTCATATCGGATGGGAAAAAGATGGTGCGGATGCCGTCATCATCTTTGTTATCAGTGACACCGGCATCGGCATTAAAAAAGAGGATGTGGGCAAGCTCTTTTCGGAATACAGCCAGCTGGATACCAAAGCGAACCGAAAGATCGAGGGGACCGGGCTGGGGCTTTCCATCACCAAGAAACTGGTGGACATGATGGATGGAAGGATCGGCGTGGAAAGCGAATACGGTAAGGGCAGCGTCTTTACGGTCCGGCTGCGTCAGGGGATCGCCGACGGCAGGCCTATCGGACCGGAGGTAGCGGCAAACCTCCAGTCTTTCAGGTTTATTGAGACCCGGCGCACCCGGAGCAAAAATCTGGTACGGGTCCATATGCCCTACGGAAAGGTTTTGGTGGTGGACGATGTGATCACCAACCTGGATGTAGCCAAGGGGCTGATGCTTCCCTACGGCCTGACCATCGACTGTGTACAAAGCGGACAGGAGGCGATTGAAAAGGTTCGGGATGGAACGGTAACGTATGATGCGATATTCATGGATCACATGATGCCCGAAATGGACGGCATTGAGGCGACCCGGATTATCCGTAATGAAATCGATACGGAATACGCCAAAACCGTACCGATTATCGCCCTGACGGCCAATGCCCTGGCGGGAAATGAAGATATGTTCCTCGCCGCGGGTTTCAACGCATTCATTGCGAAACCTATCGATATCATGCGGCTGGATGTTATATTAAATCAGTGGGTTCGGAATAAACAGAGCGAAGAAACCCTCTGGAAGACGGAACAGGAATATTCACCACCGGCCGAAGCTGCGCAGGATTCCGGCGCCGGCATATTGGACGGCGTGAACATTGAGGGCATCGACCTCAAGGCGGGCATAGAGCATTACGGAGGGGAAACGGCGTACCTGGGGATCCTCCGTTCCTATATGATCCACACTCCGCAGCTTTTGCAGAAACTGCGTTCCTTTTCCCCAGAGACCCTGCCGGAATACGCCATCACGGTCCACGGATTAAAAGGTTCCAGCTTCGGTATCTGCGCCGGTGGGATCGGAAAAAAGGCGGAGGAACTGGAACACGCCGCAAAGGCGGGGAATTACGAAAAGGTAAAGGGCGAAACCGCCGCTTTTATTGAGAAGGCAGAAGCGGTCCTTGGGGGTATTGGGGATCTGTTACGGAAGTCTGAGGAAACGGGTTCCGCAAAACAGAAGGCCGCTGCCCCGAATACGGACCTGCTGGAGAAACTGTTGGACGCCAGCAAACGGTTTAAGCCCACGGTGATGGAAGAGGTCCTGACGGAACTTGAAGGCTACGAATATGAAGCCGGAGGAGATTTAGTGAAATGGCTTCGGGAACAGATAGATAATCTTGAATATGAGGCCATTCGCGAACGGTTAGAAACATAAATTGGGGGGGAGGTTTGCTATGGAAGAAACGGTCAACCGCGTGCATCTCTTTGTCATCAATCCCAAATCTTTTCCCCGGCAGACGGATCGGTTCCGGATCCTTTCGCGAATAGCGGCCTATTTCAAAAAAAATCCCGGCGTGGAGTATACTATCCATGTCTCCCGCTATCCCCGGGACGCGGTCAGTGTCATCAGGGATCGGATTGGGCATATAGGCCCGGACCGGATCCTCCGGGTGTATGCCCTGGGGGGTGACGGGATCATCTTTGATTGCCTTAACGGTATCATAGGCGCCCCCAATACGGAATTGGCCCTGATGCCTTATGGGACCGGCAGTGATTTTGTCCGTTCCTTTGGGGACGAGCATTATGAGGAATTCCGTAATATCGAATCACAGATTAGGTCCCCGGTGATCCCCACGGACGTGATCCACTGCGGGAATAACTGCGCCCTGAACTTTTGTACTGTGGGCCTGGAAGCGGCTTCGGTAATCAGGACCCTTTCCTTGAACCGGCGTTTTGAAAAGCTCCGGTTTCGTTTTCCCGCCCTGAACAGTTTGTTTTACGTTATCGGAGGGGCGAGGGCGGCCCTTGATCAGGATGTTATCGGCCAACGCTACGAGATAAATGCCGACGGGGAGGATTTAAGCGGCGGCTATACCATCATCAATATCGCCAATGGCCCCTGTTACGGTTCCGGCAAGTCCCCGGTTATCACCGCCGTACCGGACGATGGAAAGCTGGATATGCTGACCGGGCGGAGGGTCAGTTCCCTCAAGATTCTCAGTCTTATTACCGGATATTTAAAGGGGAACTACTATAAATATCCGTTGATCTGTTCCCTCAAGCGGGTCAAGAAAGTATCCATCCGTTCCGAATCCCCCCTCCTGGTCAATCTGGACGGGGAAGCTTTTTTTGATTCGGAGCTTACCATAGAAGTCATTCCGAAGGCGGTGCGGATCGTCGCCGTTAACAATTTGGCCTACCGGAGGAGAATGGAGTACCATGAAACAAATCAATCCGCCCCGCAAGATCGGTGATGTTTTATTTTACCGGCTGGCAAACGGTCTTGCGATTTTTTCCATATTTCTCTTCGGGTTTTTTCGCGGCCTGGATTATGCGGCCCAGGGGGCCTACGAAAAATTGGCGGCGATGGCCGTCTTTGCCTCGTTCGCCGTCTTCTGCCTGTTCCTGGTGATCTGTTTTATAAAAAACATCCGGTGGTTTGCCCTCTTGGCGCCCCTGGTGGTGTTTATCGCCTATACGGCGGGCTGCGTGACGATCGGAAGTTTCCGGCATTATTTTATTGTATATCTTGCGCTCTGTGTCCTGGCGGGGGTGTACTTTCAGCCCTGGAGTATGCTGCGATTTATCTGTATCACCAATCTCATTATTTTAGGCCTAGCCCTTTTAGGGAGTTTTTTTCAGGGAGACACGGGGATCCCCCGGATCAGTACCTTCCGCATCGACTGGTTTATGGCCCTGAGCGCTTCCGTGCTGATTTATCTGATTGCCGGTTTCACCCGGAACAAAACCTCCGCATCGGTTAAGGCGGAGGACGCCTTTAGCACCCTCATGGCCACTACCCCCAATCTTATTGCCCTGGTGGATGAACTAAACTGTATCACCTACATCAGTAAACCCCTGGCGGAATTTGCCCACATTACCAATTCCGCCCTGCCCGTGGGGCGGCCCATCCTCGACCTTTTTGGGGATATGAACGTCAAGATGATGATTGCCGAAATCCTGAACAACGGGGGGGCCTACGAGGGTACCCGGGAGATCCTCCGGAATGGGGAACCCCGGTATTTTAAGATCATTTCCAATAAATTATCCGGGGATATCAACGGTACCTTTATCGACATCACCGATATTACCTCGGTGGTACAGGCAAAGTTGGAAGCGGAAGCGGCCAGCCTGTCCAAAAGCGCCTTTCTGGCTACCATGAGCCATGAGATCCGTACCCCCCTTAACGCGATCATCGGCCTTTCGGAAATTGAAATACAAAAGGACCTTCCTGCGGAGACCCATGAGGATCTGGAAAAAATATACAATTCCGGTTCCGGCCTTTTGGGGATCATCAACGATATCCTGGATATTTCCAAGATCGAGGCGGGCAGTTTTGAACTTATCCCGGTGTCATATGATACCCCAAGCCTGATTAACGATACGATACAGCTTAATATGGTTCGTATCGGCTCCAAGCCTATCAACTTTGAACTGGATGTGGATGAAACCCTTCCTTCCCAGCTTTATGGGGATGAGCTGCGGGTAAAGCAGATATTAAACAATATCCTTTCCAACGCCTTTAAATATACCCAGGAGGGCTGCGTAACCCTGCGGATCCGGTGGGAAAGAAAGGAGGGCGCCGCCGTCCTTTCTTTTGCGGTGAAGGATACCGGCCGGGGCATAAAAAAAGAAGACATGGATAAACTTTTTGCCGAATACAGCCAGTTTGATACCAAGGCAAACCGCAAGATTGAAGGTACCGGACTGGGGCTTTCCATCACCAAAAAACTTGTCCGGATGATGGGGGGAACCATCAGGGTAGAAAGCGAATACGGCAAGGGCAGTACCTTTATCATTACCCTGCGGCAGCGGATCGACGACGAACGGCCCATAGGTAAAGCGGTAGCGGACAACCTCCGTTCCTTCCGGTTCAGGGACGACAAGCGCAGCCGGGGGAAAAATCTTATCCGCTTTTATATGCCCTACGGCCGGGTCCTGGTCGTGGACGATGTGACGACCAACCTGGATGTTGCCCGGGGCCTTATGCTGCCCTACGGGCTCATCATCGATTGCGCCGGCAGCGGGAAAGAAGCCATCGCAAAAATCCGGGAAGAAAAGACGCGTTACGACGCGGTATTTATGGATCACATGATGCCCGAAATGGACGGCATCGAGGCAACCCGGATTATCCGTCATGAAATCGGTACGGAGTACGCAAAAAACGTACCCATCATCGCCCTCACCGCCAACGCGATTGTGGGGAACGAGGAAATGTTCCTTTCCAACGGTTTTAACGCCTTTCTTTCAAAACCCATCGACATTATGCGGCTGGATACCGTCCTCAACCAGTGGGTACGGGACAAACAGACCGAAGAGAGCCTGCGGCAGGCGGAGGAGATGCGGAGAGAAGCCGTGGAAACCCTCGTGCAGGAGGAATTGACCCCTGCGGATTTCAACGGTTTTACCGTAGAGGGACTGGACCTGGAGGCGGGGCTTGCCCGGTATGGGGAAAAGGGGATATACCTGGGGGTCCTTAAATCCTACGCGACCCATACCCCGGCGCTGCTGGAAAAACTCCGGGCCCTTTCCCGGGAAAGGCTCTCCGAGTACGCGGTAACGGTCCACGGTATCAAGGGGGCGACTTACGGTATTGCCGCCGCTGAGATAGGCCGGCAGGCGGAAGAACTGGAACACGCGGCCAAGGCCGGGGACTACGAGCGGGTGCGCGGGGAAAACGATGCGTTTATCGCACGGGTGGAAGCCCTGCTCGCCGGGCTTCGGGAATTGCCGCGGTCTGCTTTGGAGCAGGGCCCTGAAAAAAAGAGGGCCGCCAGCCCGGACGCGGGCCTCCTGGAAAAATTGTTGGATGCCAGCAGCCGGTTTAAATCCGCGGCAATGGAAGAAATTGTATCGGAAATCGAACAATGGGAATATGAATCCGACGGAGGCCTGGTAACCTGGCTCAGGGAGCAGTTGGACAATCTGGAATATGAGGCCATCCGGAACCGGCTGGAAATGCTGCTATCAAGACAGCCCTCATAGGGAGCCCCCGGCGGGTATGGCTGCGGTTTCAGGGGGTGGGTATCACCGTCCCCTATATGTCCCGGGGCCGGTTATCCTGGACCCGGATGGCTTTCCCTTCGGATATGGGGAGGCTGCCCGGTTCGTGGAGTTCCACCCGGGGATTGATGGTGATGGATGCCTGGAGGGTTTTGCGGATCTTCTCCTTCAGGGCATTAAGGGGACGGGCGTCGTCCATAAAGATAGTTGGCCCCACCTCGGTTTTTACCGTGATCCGGTCCAGAACCCCTTCTTTTTCGATCACAATAAGGTAATTATTCCCTACTTCCTTGATGGACATGATCCCTTCCTCAATTTGGCTGGGGAAGAGGTTGACCCCGTTGATGATAAGCATATCGTCGGTACGGCCGGTGATGCGGCAAAGCCGCCGGTGGGTTCTACCGCAGGAACAGGGCTCGGTATAAAAGGCGCTGAGGTCCCGGGTGCGGTACCGCAGAATGGGGGTGGCTTCCCGGCAGAGGATGGTGAGCACCAGTTCCCCGGTTTCCCCCTCCGGTACCGGTTCCAGGGTATCGGGATTGACGATTTCGGCGATATAGCCGTCCTCCCAAATATGGAGGCCGTTTTTGTTTTGGCATTCAAAAGCCACCCCGGGGCCGTTCATCTCCGAAAGGCCGTAGGAATTGTATACGTCGATACGCAAAAGGTCCTCAATGCGGCGGCGGGTGTCCTCCGAGTAGGGTTCCGCCCCGGCAAAGGCCCGTTTGAGTTTGATACTTTCCCGGCTTACCCCTTCTTCCCGCATTTTGGATTCCACATGGAGCAGAAAACTCGGGGTGGCGTGGACCACGGTGGTGCCGAAATCCTGCATGAGCCGGAATTGGCGGGTGGTATTCCCCGCCCCCGAGGGGATCACCAGCATCCCCACCGCTTCCCCGCCGGCATGGAACCCAAGGCCCCCGGTAAAAAGACCGTAGGTGATCATATTCTGGAACACGTCGGTTTTATTGCATCCCGTTCCGTAGATACACCGGGCCACAAAACCGGTCCATCGGCGTATGTCTTCCGCGTTAAAATATATCGTGGTGGGGATGCCGGTGGTGCCGCTTGAGGCATGGAGCCGGATCACCTCTTCCCGGGGGATGCTGAGGAACCCGTAGGGAAAACCTTCCCGCAGATCGTGTTTGGTGGTAAAGGGAATACGGCAGAGATCCTTTAGGCTTTTAAGGTCCTCTTCGCTTTTGATTCCCCCTTGGGCAAGCCGCTTTTTATAAAAGGGGGTCCGCAGGGCATAGGCAACCATGGTTTTAAGCTGTTTAAGCTGCCAGGCTTCCAGCTCCGGCCGGGGGAGGGTCTCCATCTTCGGATCCCAATACTGGTAGGTCATATCACCGAACCCCCTGAGCAGAAGCGGCATTGCGGCCCAGCCGGAACGCCAGCCGGTTTGCCTCGGCCATTGCCGGAGCCTTGGCGGCGAATTGGGCGGTAATGGTGTCCGCCAGGGTTTCCTCCGGAATGGGAAGGAAGGGTGAAGCCGCCCCGACCATGACCATGTTTACCGCCCTGGCAAGCCCCGCCTCTTTGGCGAGGGCCGCCGCCGCCACAATCCGGTATCGGGGGAAGGCTGCGACGGTTCTGAGGATATCCTCCACCTCAGGATAATCGGGGATATTGACCACCGGTTCCGCCGCGGTAACCAACGTTCCCTCAGGGGCAAGCCAGGGGACGTAGCGGAGGCTTTCCAATACCTCCATGGAGATAATCAGATCCGCCCCTCCCTGGGGAACCAGATCCGAGGGGATCCTCCCGTCGGCGATCCTGAGGTGCGCCAAAACCGCCCCTCCCCGCTGGGCCATGCCGTGAACCTCGGACTGCCTGACCGAAAGGCCCCCGGTCAGCGCCGCCCGGGCGATAATGGCGGCAATGGACAGTACCCCCTGTCCGCCAACCCCCGCAAGGATGATGTCCTTTTTCATGGGTAGATACTAGCGGTTTTCCGCGCTTTAGACAAGGCCGCGTCTGCTTTTTGCCTTACTGGCGAAGCCCGCGGGGGGGGGGGGGGGGGGCCCGGGGGGGGGGGGGGGGGGGTGGGGGGCCGGGGGCCGGGCCCGGGGGGGGCCCGCGGGGGGGGTCGGCAGGA
>JAISOO010000018.1 GCA_031275595.1 Spirochaetaceae bacterium
GAAGTGTCAAGGAAAAATTTCATTATCCCCCCGTCATGGGCCTCCGGCGGCCTCTGCCGGAAAGCCCCTGTATGCTTCATTATTCGTTTTTTTGCTACGCACTATATTCCATCCCCGGATCAACGCCGGTCTTCCGTATCACCGGCCAGTTTACGGCGAATTTGGGGATCCGCCCCTCCAGAACCTCCCGGACGTTCATGGCAGCCCGGGTTTTCAGAACCGAGACCGATTCCCGGCTGTAGTAGGCGCTGTGGTCGGTGAGGATCACGTTGTCCAGGGAGCACAGGGGGTGCTCCGGGGGAAGGGGCTCCCGTTCAAACACGTCCAGCCCTGCGGCGCCGAGCTTGCCCGAGCGCAGCGCCGCCGCCAGGGCGGCCTCGTCAATAACCTGCCCCCGGGAGACGTTGACCAGGACGGCCCCGTCCTTCATCCGGGCAAGGGTCCGGGGGTTGATGCAATGGCGGGTGCCCTCGTTCAGGGGCACGTGGAGGGAAATGAAATCCGATTCCTCAATGACCCGGTCAAAGGATGCGGCTTCCCCCGCCATGCCCGGCCGGAGTTTTGCGGCGATATGGGGGTCGGCGATGAGGATGCGGCTGAAACCGATGCCCCGGGCCTTTTCCCAAAAGGCCCGGCCCGTGGCGCCGAAACCCACGATGCCCAACACCGCCCCGGAGAGGCGCCGGATGGGCCGGTTGAGGTTCCATCCCCCTCCCCGGACCCCCCGGTCTTTCCAGGGAATCCACCGGACCGCCGCCAGGAGCAGCCCCAGGGCGTGTTCCGCCACCTCTTCGGTACAGTAATTGGGTACGTTGGTTACCCAGATCCCCTGTTCCTCCGCGGCGAGGATGTCCACGTTATCGTATCCGATCCCGTAACGGGAAATAACCCGGCATTTTTTCAAGGCCCCGATAACCCGGGCGTTCATGGGGGCCTGGTTGAGGAGGATCCCGTCGGCGTCCGCGCAGGCTTCCATAAGTTCATCTTCGCCCTGCCCGGGGGCGACCGTCAGTTCCGCTTCCAGATCCCGTAAAACAAACCGCTCTTCATCGGACCACCCGAAGCGGTCGTCGCTTATCACTATCTTCATATTCCCTTTTCGGCATAAAGGGCGGTTTTCTTGAAAAATTTCATACCCCCCTTTCCCGGCCATGCCCCGGGGGAGGCATGGGCTCTTTCGGTAATATTTTCGATGCGGCAACGCGGAGGCTTTAAAAATCTCCTTTTTCGTCATATGATAAAGGTATGGAATGGTTTATCAGTAAAAACGTGATTATCCAGGCTCTGTTAGCCACCCTTTTTACCTATGGGGTAACGGCCCTGGGGGCGGGGACGGTTTTTTTCTTTAAAAACATCAACCGTAAAATTCTGGACGGTATGCTGGGATTTGCCGGGGGCGTGATGATAGCGGCGAGCTTCTGGTCCCTGCTGGAACCGGCGATCCTCATGGCGGAAGCCTCCGGCGGGCCGCCCTGGCTGCCCGCGGCGGCGGGCTTTCTGGGGGGAGGCTTTTTCCTCCGCCTGGTGGACCGGCTCCTTCCCCACCTGCATATCGAATACAACCTGCAGGACGCTGAGGGGCCGAAAACCAACTGGGGCCGCTCGGCCCTGCTGGTCCTGGCCATCACCATCCACAACATCCCCGAAGGCCTTGCCGTCGGGGTCGGGTTCGGGGCGGCCGCGGCGGGGATCCCCGGGGCGGGACTTACCGGGGCCATTGCCCTGGCCCTGGGGATCGGGCTCCAGAATTTTCCCGAAGGGGCCGCGGTTTCCATTCCCCTGCGCCGGGACGGGATGAGCCGCCCCCGGGCGTTTTGGTACGGCCAGCTTTCGGGATTGGTGGAACCCTTTGCCGGGGTCCTGGGGGCGGCCATGGTGTTCTACATCAACCCCATTCTGCCCTATGCCCTGGCCTTTGCCGCGGGGGCCATGATCTTTGTGGTGGCCGAGGAGGTGATCCCCGAATCCCAAAAAGAGGGAAACGAACACATCGCCACCGCGGGGCTCCTGCTGGGTTTCGCCTTGATGATGGCCCTGGATGTGGGCTTAGGGTAGGGGAGCCGGCGGCGGGGACCCCTCCGGGGGCCGCCCCGCGGAAAGCCGTTCCTTGAGGATGTCTATCGCCTTATCGATTATTTTGGTAAAGGGCAGGGATTCCATTCCCGCCAGGCGGAAATGATCTTGCTGGAGGGGGAGGAGGATCTTCTCCCCCGGGGCGGCGAGGATCGCCTCGGTCATGGCCGGGCTTATTTCTCCCATGAGGCTGTTGGCGATGACAATGCCGATGGGGCCCAGGATAAAGTCCCCCAGGGGAGCGGAAACCTTGATGGCGTTTTCACCGGCGGCGCCCCGGTGGGCCCCGGCCTTGATCATCCGTTCCGCTGCCACGGCATTGGTACCCAGGGCGATAATTTCCAGTTCCTCACAGGCTAATTCCCGAATCCTGGATATGAGCTGGGCGCCGATGCCGCCCCCCATACCGTCAATAATAACCACCTTTTGTTTCATGGTATTACCATACCCCGGCGCGGTGAATCTGTCAATTTTACCGGAACGCGGGACAGCCCGCAAAAAGACCGGCGCCCCCTCCTTTTTCCACCGGCGGTTCAATGTTTTTGCTTTTCGTGATACGCTTATCCGAATCCGGTTCTTAAGGAGGAGTGTTGTATGATTTTATGCTGCGGCGAAGCGCTTATTGATATGATTCCCGCTTCTTTCGGGGGTGAGGATGGATTTATTCCCCGTCCCGGGGGTAGCCCCTATAATACCGCGGTGGCCGTCGGCCGGCTTGGCACTCCGGTACGGTTTTTGGGAAGGCTTTCAACGGATTTTTTCGGGGAAATGCTGGTCCGCCGGCTCGCTCAGAATGCCGTCGGGACCGATTGGATCATCCGTTCCGGGGAGCATACCACCTTGGCCTTTGTTAAACTTGAACCGGGAAAGGAGCCGGCCTATGTGTTTTATACCACGGGAAGCGCCGATTCCTCCCTGAGCCCCGGGGATCTCCCCCCCCGGCTGGATCCAGAAATCCGGTGTATCCTTTTCGGTTCCATCGCCATGACCATGGAACCGGTCGCCGCCGCCATCGAAACCCTGATATTCCGGGAAAGCACCCCCCGAGGGCCGATTATTTCCCTGGATCCCAACATACGTCCCTTTATGATTCGGGACCGGGATGCCTATGTTACCCGTTTTGAGGCTTGGGTACGGGCCTCAACCATCGCGAAGATTTCCAAGGCTGATTTTGATTTTATCTACCCCGGCCTGGGCCTGGAAAAATCCCTGGAACGGATCCTCTCCATGGGGCCCCGTATGGCCCTTACCACCCTGGGGGCCGGGGGAGCCCGGGCGCTGCTGCTGAAAGAGGGCGGGACGGTCCTGGACGTCAGCGCCCCGGTGGTAGATCTGCCCGTGGCCGATACCATCGGCGCCGGGGATACCTTTCATGGGGCCTTTCTCTCCTGGTTGGAAGGGGCGGGAAAGATGTCCCGGGAAGGGCTGCTTTCCCTTACGGAAGGGGAACTCTATGAAGCCCTGTTTTTCGCCAACAAGGCGGCGTCCCTGGTCTGTTCCCGGCACGGGGCGGATCCCCCCTCCCGGGCGGAAGTGGAAGCCCTGGGTTCATAGGGGCTTGTCATGGGCGGGAATCGTTTTGGAACCCTTTTTACCGTTACCACCTTTGGGGAATCCCACGGACCCGGCTGCGGGGCCCTGGTGGACGGCTGTCCCGCGGGGGTGGCCCTGGAGACGGAAGACATCGCCCGGGAACTGCGCCGCCGCCGCCCCGGAGGGGGGGGGGCCGCCTCCGCCCGGGCCGAAGGGGACGAGCCGGAGATCCTCTCCGGCATCTTTGAGGGAAAGACCCTGGGGACCCCCATCGCCATTCTGGTACGGAATGTGAATCAGCGTTCCGGCGATTACGACGGGCTCAAAGACCTGTACCGGCCGGGCCACGCGGATTGGACCTGGGAGGCCAAATACGGTATCCGGGATCACCGGGGGGGCGGAAGAAGTTCCGGCCGGGAAACCGTGGGACGGGTGGCGGCGGGGGCGGTAGCCAAGGCGTTCCTGGCGGGCCGGGGCATTCTGATCCGGGCCTGGACCGCCGCCGTCGCGGGGATCCGGGCGCCGGGCCCGGAAGAAGCGGGCTTTGATTTTGAGGAGACAGAGAAAAATCCCCTGGGGGTGCCCCACCGAAAGAGCGCCGAAAAGATTTTAGAGGCAATAGAAAAATTAAAAAAACACGGGGACAGCGCCGGAGGGGTGGCGGCCTGCGTGGTCACGGGACTTCCGCCGGGACTGGGGGACCCGGTTTTCGACAAGCTCGATGCCCGGATCGCCGCGGCCATGCTCTCCATTGGAGCCGTCAAGGGGGTGGAATTGGGAACGGGCTTTACCGCCGCTTCCTGCCCGGGCTCGCTCATCAACGACGAACCCGTCCCCGGACAAGCCCCTCCCGCGGGGGGGCTTCCCCCGGGGGTGCCGCTGCTGGCTTTTAAGACCAACCATGCCGGGGGGGTCCTGGGAGGGATTTCCACCGGTTCCCCCCTGGAATTCCGGGTGGCCTTTAAGCCGGTTCCCTCCATAGCGAAAAAACAGCGGACCGTGGATCGGGGGAACACGGCTCAGGACCTGATTATCCGGGGGCGGCACGATGTCTGTGTTGTTCCCCGGGCAATACCGGTGGTGGAAGCCATGACCGCCCTGGTTTTGGCGGATCTGGTTCTTTTAAACCGGTGCGCCCGGGCCTAACCGGAAAATTCAGCCCTTCCTAATATAGAGGGGGATGGAGGTAAGCTCCTTATCGTCCATATACAATACAAAATTGACCACTCCGTTGCTTTTGAATTGCAGATTGGTAATCGAAAAAACCAGGTGGGAAACGGCGGTAGCGTTCCCCACCCCCCTGACATCCACATTTCCCGAAATAGTTTCCATATTTAACTCCCCGTTGAGATCCCTGGTTTCTATCCGAAAAGTATGATTGACAAATTCCCAAATATCAAAACGCAGGCGGATGACCACCGATAGTTGTGGATGAACGCAGGGAAAATTCTTGGAAACAATCGTATCAAAGGTTCCAATAATGGTAAGTTTACCGCTGCTTTCCTGGGCAAAATCGCAAAAGGTAAAAATCTCAGCTTTCATATAAGACTCCGTTCAACAAATATACACCAAAATAGCGGGCAAATGGATGATTTATCGATAAGATTTGCAAATTTGTGGACAGTCCGTTAGGTGAGGATCTGGTTGAGCTGTTTTACCAGTGAAAAGTATACGGACAAGGCCAGGATGGCAAATATAAAAACCACCCCCAGCTGCCACAACACCTGGGTTCTTATCCAGGCGATGATGGAATCCGCCTCCAGATCGCAGCCGATGATCCCCACCAGATCCCCCCGGGAATTCAGGATGGGGGCGTAAACGGATATGAGGTTGCCCCAGGTTTCATTTATATCGATGACGCCCAACTGGATCTTCTTGGTCCGGAGGGTCGCGAAAAAGGCGGAATCATAGGCGCTGACATCTTCCTCCGTACCCAGGGGTGAAAAATTCTCTTCATCATCCGGGGTGGAACTGCCGTCAATAATATACCGGAACACGGAGGCCGTGACCGGCGCCATGGTGTATAAATAACGGCAGTTAACCGTTTGTTTTATTTCCAGTATTTTGAGCCGGGTTGCCGTATAATAGGGGTCCTGAGGATCCAGGGATTTGCTGAGGGCTTCAAAGGCATCTCCGTCAATGAGGGCGGACACCTTATCCACCATGGGCAGCCCAATGCGGGAACATATAAACCGGGTTACCGCGGAAATTTGCAGTACCGAGGTAATAACAAATACCCCAAAGACGGCGATAAAAAAGAAGATGACAAAGAGGGTTATTCTGAATTTAAAGGTCGCGATCCGCTGCCGCCGGCCTTC
This sequence comes from Spirochaetaceae bacterium, assembly GCA_031275595.1. The sequence continues at coordinate 5,925 of JAISOO010000018.1, forward strand.
TATTTCATTGGCTATATCCATAGTATTCTCCGTTAATAGCTCAAGATGCTTTAGTAATAAGGTTTTTTATTTCCAGGGGGATGTAGATATTAAAGACCGTACCCTTTCCCGGTTCACTTTGTAGTTTTATGGACCCCCGGAGTTCCCGAATCCGTTCCCGTACCAAATTCAAACCGATGCCGCGGCCGGCGTGAACGTCCGCATCCTCGGCGGTGCTAAACCCCGGGGAAAAAATAGCCTTGAGGAGTTGGTTTTTGTCCGCGGTGTCTTCCGGGCGCTTAAAAAGATGTAACTGCTCCGCTTTTTCGCGGATCTTTTCAAAATCCAGCCCCTTGCCGTCATCGGAAAGTCTTATATGGATCTGGTTATCCTTGTACTTGATAAAAAGCCGGATAAGCCCTTTGGGGTTTTTACCCAGGGCGCTCCGTTCCTCCGGACTTTCAAGGCCGTGGTATACCGCGTTACGAACCAGCTGGGTCAGAACCTCCTTAATAATCCGGCGGGGACCGTATTCCAGCACGACCCCGTCCAGGTCTTCCACCATAAATTGGGCCTTCTTATTCAACGCCGCCGCGGCTTTTTCGCAGGCCTTAGTCAGGGTCTCCACCAGCACATACCGGTCCTGCCTCCGGCTTTCCCCGATGTTGACCCTAAAGGAGTGGATCCTGTCAATGATATCCCGGAATCTGTCCTTTTCCTTCATGATCTTTTCCAGTTCCACGGTGATGTGTAACACCTCATCAAAGGAAATATCCTCCTGGTCCCGGAGCCCCTTGATCTTCGACTCAAGTTCATGGAGTTTACCGCTGAAATTTTCAAGTCCCAGGATAAGGGCGTTGGATTTGATGGCATGGACGGCCTGATAGATATCCACCATGGCTTGTTGGGCGGAAAGATTTTTGTCTTTGAGGATGCCGTTGATCCGATCAAATTCATACTCCATGTCTTCGATAAAATCATCAAAGACCCGGGGTTCCACCTGAATAACCTGAAAGAGGGCCTGCATTTCTTCGTTACGCTTGTTCTCTTCTTCCTCAAGCTGCTTCTGGAGCGATTTTTCGACGGTGATATCCTCCAGGCTCCCCAGGATAAAAAAGACGCCGTATCCCCGGTCAACCGCGGCAAAGGAGGTGCGGAGGATTTTTTCTTCCCCGGTTATTTCGTTTGTATAGAAGAATTCCATAATGGGGTTGATCTCTTCCAGCATTTTCGGGTCAAAGGAACGGTTTATTACCATTTCAAAATAATCTTCCAGGGTATCCCGTTCCTTTATCTTGAGAGAGGCGGACAGAAGGCCGGTAAACTTTTTCCCCTGAAGCTCGTCCATGCCCAGAATCTCTTCCAGGGCTTTGGAATAGGCGGGCTGAATCGTATAGTCCTTGTCCATGAGGAAAATGCCGGCTTTGAGGTTATCCTTCATCACGGTCATCTCGTCCCGTTCGGACTTCAAGGTGGCGGTCAGCTGCCGCAGCCAGCGGTCTTTGAGAACCCGGATCTGTTCGTAGGTGATGGTTAATATCACTACCAGGATATAGACGCCGGTAAACCGGAAGGCGATAGGGAAAAAATAGTTAAATCCCGCGATTCCGGGGATAATCGTAATGGTCATAAGTCCTGCGAAAAGAATTCCCGAAAGAACGGAACCGATATATAAACCCAGGATAAAGATGACGATGGGGGGATAGGTAAATATCCATATGCCCGCGAATCCCTGGGATCCGCCGCTTAAAAGCAATCCCAGACAGAGCGCTCCAAAGGGGATGAGGACAATGAGGCCGCACACGACAAAGGGGAGCTTGGTCCTGAGGAGAAAGAGGATAATAATACACATGAAGCCGATAAGCAGATCCGCGATGCCCCGGATTGTACTACCCTCAAATACCACGGTGATCCCGAAGGAGATAAGGAAAATCGCCCCTACCACCAGGGCAATATTAAAGATGATGTAACGGACTATTTCGTCCATCACCATTTCATCCTGGGGATTCTCAAACTTATTGCTGGTAAGGAATTTTAAAACTATATTGCCTATCATGATTTAAACACCTTTTAATGATTCAATGGCCACCGAGAGGATAAAGGTTTGGTTTTCAAATATATTGAAGGGGATGCAAATAATCCGGGTATGACCGCTCGGCCATGTTATCATATGCTCCTTGCCTTGTATGATGGTGGGCAGGGATATGACCAGCCGGAAGGATTCCTCCAGGTCTTTTTTTACGTTCCCCGCGATAATATTGACGATTTCACCAATGGCATCCACCACTTCATCGTCCAGTTCGGTATGTTTGGTCCCGGTGAGGGTATCGGTAAGCAAAATGGCAAGGGGTGTTTTCATCGAAATAACCACCGCCCCCCGGGCTTCTCCGGTAAGCCCGATTACCGCAGAAATATCCCAGTCGTTGACGGTTTCTTTTTCCGCGAAATAGGGGCGAACCGCCGAAAGTTCACAGCCTAAAAATTCTTTAAATACATTTTTGCATACCCCTACAAAAGGTTGGATGTACTTTTCCATGGTTTCCCCTTATATAAGGCTGTTTCAAAATCCTGTTTTCCGGCAGGCTCATGATTTTGAAAGACAAGCTTTACTTGTCAAACAACCTTGGATTTACATGGGCAAGCGGTCCGGTTTAATTTTGGAACGCAACCGCTTGGCTCCAGGCCGGTTTCAAAAAATGAGTTCTGAAACCGGATCATATAATTATTTTTGACACCTTTTCCTTAAAATTTTTCTCGTTCACCGGTTTAATGATATAATCGGTGGCTCCGTTTTTTAACGCTTCAATTACATTGTACCGGGCGGCCTCGCTGGTCACCATGATCACCGGAAGATTTTTATACTCCTCTTTTGCCCGGATTGTTTTAAGAAAGTCTATTCCCGAAAGCTGCGGCATATTCCAATCCAGCAGCACTAAATCTATTTTTTGGTTTTCCATCTGTTTCAGGGCCTCCCGTCCATTGGATGCTTCCACATATTGACAGGGAATCTTCATAAGCGAGAAAGTGTTTTTTACAATATTTCTCATAATGCGGGAATCATCTACCACCAAAATTGTCTTCATATATCCTCTCAGTTATTAAGTAAAACATCTCTCCGGTTGGTATTGAGATTACTTAGGCGAAAAACGGACTCCCCCGCTTTTCTCTAAAGGACGCCGCCAAAAATTGAAGTTTTTAGCGGTTTTCTTTCCCCGGAGCCTCCGGAAACCCGGAGGGGTTTTTGGAAATTCCCTAACTTCCAGGCAGTATTCCCCAAACTGAAATTTTGGGGAATACCCCGCCCGAGAACCCAAGGGGTCCCCGGAAAAGGCGGCCGCCCGGCGGTTTATCACTCTTCGGCCATTTCTTTAGAAAAACAGACGACTTTATTTCTTCCTCCTTTTTTTGCCTGATACAAGGCAATATCCGCGTAGTGTATACAGGTTTCAAGATCATTTTTTTCCTCAGGATTTTCACCATCCTGAAATATGGCGATTCCAAAACTGGCGGTTATAAAGACGGGTCCTGATTTAAGCTTGACCGGGGTGGTGGCAATAGCCTCCCGGACCCGTTCCGCTATGGCGATACTGGTACTCTTATCCACATGGCTAAAATAAAAGATAAATTCCTCCCCCCCATAACGGCCTAAAAAGTCATTTTTTCGCAGGAGGGATGAAATAACCTCCACCACATGGCGCAGGACTTCATCCCCCGCCAAGTGGCCATAGGTATCGTTAAACCGTTTAAAGTGATCGATATCCATCATGGCGAGACTGCAGGGGGTGTTATGGTTTATGGAGGCGGCCAGTTCTATAATGGCCCGATCCATAAAGGAGCGGCGGTTCAGCGCCCCGGTGAGGTGATCATGGTTGGCAAGGTATTTAAACTGGGATTCGCTTTCCCGCAGGGCTTCCACGGTGGAATCCCTGCTGGTCACCTCGTCGCGGAGGCTGTCCGCCAGGGCGGTCAGGGCCTCCTCCTTTTGTTTCAAGGCCTTGAGGGTGGCGTCAAATTGGCGGACCATGCTGTTAAAGGCGGTGGAAAATTCCCCTAAAAATTGAACCTGCTGGGCAAAATCCCCCTGTTCAACCATCTGAACCTGCCAAATCATATGTCTGAGGTGGGCCTGGAGGGTCTTTAAGCAGCCGGGGATAATTCCCCGGACTTTAATAGAGGGGGAAAGATCCCCCATGGAAAAGGCATAGGTGATTTCCCGAATAGCCTTAAGATCATTATGAATATCCTGCAAGAGAGGTAATTCCGCCAATTCTCCCTCCAACGGTGGAACCACATTATCTTTTAGGAGCTTTTTTATATGCTCCAAAACAAGACATTCCTTTTCTTCCATAAAGATTGTCTTTTAAGAAGCCTTACCCTTTGCTTCAAAGCGGCAGGTTCGGGAACCGGTACACCAGCAGTCAATCTCCCGAACATCAAAACCTTTCCCGCTAAAGGATTCCAATACCCCCTGAATGAAGCCTTCGTCGTATACACAGATGACATCGGAAGTATCCGGAAGCCCCGAACAGTCCAGGTCTTCGTCCACGGTAAAGATAAAATGCCCCTTATCAAGATTAGCGGTTTCCACCCGGAAAATACCAATCCCGAAATCGTTAAAGGATTTTTGGATTAAACTGGCCAGGGATGACACGTCCGTGGCATCGCTTAGAAATTTATTAAAAAAAGCGCGCCCCGCGATTATCCCCGCTTCCCGGAAAATATTGTCAGCCATTTCCGTCCCGTAATGCTGTTCCAGTACATCCCGAAGGGTAAACTGAAACAGTCGATAGGTTTCGATCCTGGTAGAAGGTCCAAGATGAGGACGGGCCACCTGCATATCGGCCCCTACCGTATCCTCCCAAGAAAATTTGTATTTTCTTTTGCTGTCTTTATCATTTTCTGCCATATATTACTCCTTCATGTAATATTATTTATATGATAATATCATATATATGTTACGGAAGAAACCCTTTTGAATCAATTGGATTCTCTTTTTTTCAGCATTTTCGAAGGGGTTGTCTATCGAGCCTTTCCCAAAACCCGGTTGGCTTTGGGAAAGGCTTTGGAAAAAGCGGTCTGAAGCCCGCTTTTTCCCCCTAAATCTGAGGTTGTTTTCCCAAAACTGGTGTTTTGGGAAAACCTCTATCAATTTGGAAAATATATTGGTAAAGTAGGGTATGATGCGTGATTTTGTCCATCTCCATGTCCATTCGGACTATTCCCTTCTGGACGGCGCCGCTTCGGTGGAAAGCCTGGCGGCTAAGGCCGCCTCCCTGGGAATGAAACATCTGGCTATAACTGACCACGGAAACCTTTTTGGGGTGTTGAAATTCAAAAAAGCCTGTGAAAAAAACAATATCCATCCCATTATTGGCAGCGAATTTTACATGGCCCCGGGAAGCCGGACCGAACGGAAGGGCGGCGAGCATAAAAACAAATATTACCACCTGGTCCTCCTTGCCGCCGACGGGGAGGGATACCGGAATTTAATAAAACTCTCCTCCTATTCTTTTACGGAGGGGTTTTATTACAAACCCCGGATAGATAAGGAACTGCTGGAACGGTATCCCCGGGGGCTTATCGGACTTTCGGCATGCCTGGCCGGGGAGAT
>JAISOO010000022.1 GCA_031275595.1 Spirochaetaceae bacterium
TTGTGGATTTTTTGCATAGATATGCAAAAAATCCTCGATTATCGGGCTCCTTTATGCAGTTTGCAGGGTATAAAAATTCACTTTTGTGAATTTTTATACGATTTTGCGCTGAAGCGCAACAGGCTGCTAGGACCCGCCGAAAAAGAGGGCTTCCAAAAAGGCCGCGGCCCCTTCTTCCGCGTTGGAGCCGATCCGGAAGTCCGCGGCGGCCAGCACCGGGGGTTTGGCGTTGGCGGGGGCCGCGGAAAACCCCGCGGTTTCGAACAGGGGGAGGTCGTTTTCCTCATCCCCCAGGGCGATAAGTTCCCCGGAACTCAGGCCCAGGTGGTCCATGGCGAGTTTGAGCCCCCGGCCCTTGGAAACCTCCGGGGCCATCAGCTCCAAAAAGGAAACATGGGTCCGGGTCATGTAGATCCTCCCGCCGAAGTTTTCGGCCAGGAGGGGCCTGATGGCGTCCTGTTGGGCGGGCCCGGTGATGAACATCCCCTTGATACAGCCCGGACAGTCCGGATGGGCCAGGGCTTCCTTTAAATCCCCGATCACCGCCTCGACGCCGGTATGGTTCCGGTACAAAGCGGTTTCCTCGGTCCGGCGCTCGGCCATCAGCAGATCCCCGGGCCGCTCCCGGGTGCCGGGAAAATAGATCTGATAATAAACGCCCCTGCTCCGGGCAAGATCCACACAGAAATTCGCCGTATCCTTGTCCAGCAGGGAAAGGTTCAGGACCCTTCCCCCGGGCATATCCGCCACCTTGGCCCCGTTAAAATACACCATGGGCCCCCGGGCGTCCAGCGCCGCCCGGTAAGGCTCGGCCCCTTCCACGGAACGGCCCGTACAGAGGATCACGCCGATCCCCCGGTTCAAACAGGCCCTGAGCACCCGGAGGGTCCGGTCCCCAAGGCGGGTGTCCGGGGTCAGGATGGTTCCGTCCAGGTCCAGCGCCAGGGCCCTGATCCGGGCCGGATCGATTGTTATCGTGTTTTGCATACTCGAAATTTACCGTAGATTCGAAGTTTCTCATAGACCCGGAAGTTTTTTTTTTGTATAGTGAATTTATGAAAATAAAACGGGGGTGGCTTCTCGGAATTGTCGGGGGCATAGGCGTTTTTATCATCCTGTACAGTCTTGTCCGGCATTTTTTCGGGTTTAGCATTGGGGAAAGGGCGGAAAAATATATGTTTGACACCCTTACTTTCGTGGCGCTGGGGATTTTTTTGTATAACCGGAAGCTGGCCGCCGATGAGGCCCGGGAAAAAAAGGCGGAAGAACAAAAACCCCCTGTTTGAACGGTTGGACCCGCGGCAGTCCGGGCAGTTGCCGGGCGGGTCCCGCGAAATGCGGAACATTTCGCCGTTTTAAGCGGTTGTCGGCGGACCTTTGGTCCGGCAGAAACGGGAAGTTTCCTGACAACGCTCTGGATTAAAAGGACTATCCGGTGATTAAAAAATTCATAGCCGGAATAATAGTGTTATTATTTCTCCGGAATTTTATTTTTGCCCGGGACGTGGAAATCTTTGTGGAAGATGCCGAACTGGAGCTGGCCCTGGAGGGCGCGGTGATCCTGTCCTGGGACGGCACGGAATACACCTGTAACGAAGGGGGCCTGGCTACGGTGGCGGTTCCCGAGGATCGCCCGGTGGCGCTGCGGATCCTCTATCCCGGCTACGAAAGCCGGCGGCTGACCATACCCCTCACCGGGGACCGCTTTGACGTGGCCCTGCGCCTGGGGAGCGATGTCATGGAGGGCCGGGAATTGGTGATAGAAGCCCGGCGGCCCGGGACCAGCGAGACCAGGAGCGGCCGGAGCGTGGCTATTACCGGGGAAAATCTGTCCCGAACCGCGGAAATCGGCATCGTCCAGGACGTGATGACCTCCGTAAAACTCCTCCCCGGGGTGGGATACGCCGGTTCCTTTAATGCCATGCCCTCCATTCGGGGGGGGGAGCCCGGGGACCTTATGGCGGTCCTGGACGGGTTTTACATCAGCCAGCCCTACCACTGGGGGGGGATGGTTTCGATCTTCGATCCCCGGATGGTAGAGAGCGCCCAGCTTTCCCACGGGGTGTTTTCGGCCCGGTACGGCCACACCATATCGGGGCTGCTGGAGGTAACTTCCAAACAGCCCTCTCCCGAGGAAACGGAACTGGAACTCGGGGTTTCCACCAGCGCGGTCAACCTGAACCTCTCCCTGCCTTTAGCCGGAAGGGGGGGGGTTATGGTCATGGGAAAGGTTACCTACTGGGACCCCTTTGTATGGCTGGCAAAGCAGTTTGTCCCCCTGGTGCGGTATGTCCGGGTGGCTCCCTATATACGCAGCGTCGCCCTGACGGGGAATTACCGGCTTCTGCCGGATCTGGAATTAAGCGCCGCCGGGTTTTTCGGCGCCGACGGGGCCAGCGCCTTTTACGAAACCGACTACCAGTATTCGGATCTCTCCAGCCGGAACGAGCTCAGTTTCGACTGGAAAAACAAGCTCGGCTTCCTCAACATGGGGCTTGCCTATAATCCCCTGCCCACGATGATACTCAAGGCCGGGGCCGGAGCGGGATTCATGCAGTCCGCGGTGGGGGGATACATCCATAATGACGTTTTTGCCTATTATTCCCCGGAATTTCGGCACCAGTATCAGATTCCCGAGACCTATTACCATATCGATCGCCTGCAAAACATGGACCTTACCACCACGACCATCAACCTCCAGGGACGGGTGGATTTTGACTGGGATCTGGGCCAGGGCTTTCTCTTCGCCGCCGGGGTCCAGGAACTGTACTCCCAATGGATTCAGGAAGAAAATTCCCGGTTCT
>JAISOO010000089.1 GCA_031275595.1 Spirochaetaceae bacterium
CCCGCCCTCCCACCGGCACGCGCCTTCCCCCCAAGTGGAGCCTGACCCCGCCACGCCCACCGGCGCGCGCCCTTCCCCTGGGTGTAGCCTGACCCCACAACGGAAGCCTGACCCCGCTCATCCCACCGGCACGCGCCTTCCCCCCAAGTGGAGCCTGATCCCGCCACGCCCACCAGCGCGCGCCCTTCCCCCCGGATGGAGCCTGACCCCCACAACGGGGCCCGACCCCGCCCTTCCCACCGGCGCGCGCCCAAATTACTGGAACCGGCGCATTGACAAACAGCGGAAATAAGGGTAAAGACTAACATGGGGTATGTATGGAGCCGCTTCTGAGCATCAGTAACCTTGAAGTACAGTTTTATACCCTGGAGGGCATCCATCAGACGGTTCGGGGTCTGACCTTCACCCTGGAAAAGGGGGATACCCTCGGGCTCGTGGGGGAAAGCGGCAGCGGGAAAAGCGTAAGCGCCCTGAGCGTGATGCGGCTTATCCCCGATCCGCCGGGGAAGATTTTGGGGGGCAGGATCATCTTTGACGGCAGGGATATTCTGGGCATGACGGAGGAGGAGATCCGGCGGATCCGGGGCAATGAGATTGCCATGATCTTCCAGGAGCCTATGACTTCCCTTAACCCCATCCACCCCTGCGGCAGGCAGATTATGGAGCCCCTGATCCTCCATCTGGGCCTGAATAAACGGCAGGCGGAGGAGCGGGCCCTGGAACTTATGACCATGGTGGGCATCCCCTCCCCCAAACAGCGCGTAAAGGAGTATCCCCACCAGCTTTCCGGGGGGATGCGGCAGCGGGTGATGATCGCCATGGCCCTGGCCTGCAAGCCCAAGCTGTTGATAGCCGACGAACCCACCACCGCCCTGGATGTAACCATCCAGGCCCAGATTCTGGAGCTGATGAAGGAACTGCGCCGGGAGATTAATTCCGCCATCATCCTCATTACCCACGATCTGGGGGTGGTGGCCGAGATGTGCAGCCATGTGGCGGTGATGTACGCCGGGCAAATCGTGGAGACCTGTTCGGTGGCCGAATTGTTCAAGGGGCCCCTGCACCCCTATTCCGAAGGGCTCCTTTTCTCTATCCCGGTGATCTCCAAGACCCGGGAACGGCTCTTTGCCATCGAAGGCTCCGTGCCGAGCCCCTTTGCCATGCCGCCGGGCTGCGCCTTTTCCCCCCGGTGCAAATACGCCCGGGGGGAGTGCGCGGCAAGCGGGCCCTCCCTGGTTCCGGCGGGGGAAGATCACCTGGTCCGCTGCCTGTTCCCCCGGAGGGCATGACCGGTTGAGCGGCCTTCCGGGACTCGTATCACGGCACGATTAAAAGGGTGATTTTGGGCGCATTCCCGCCTCCGGCGGGAACCGGGCTTTTCGGGGCTCCGCTTCGCTCCGGCCACGCCCAATATCCGCCCGTGAACCGGTGAGCGGGTTCGTGAGACCTTGCGGCACGGCGTGGGGCCCGATAATATCACCGCCGGGGTTAATGTCCCAGGCTCCGCCTGCGGCGTGGCTGCTTCGCACCCCTCCAATCCCTTGCGCTTCGCGGTGCGCTGGTTTCATTCGCCGGGGGATACCCCCGCGCTTTCAGCGCCGCCGCGGCCGGAACCGGCTTTTTGGACAGGGGCGGGGCGCTTCAGGCCGCGAGAGGATTATGTAAGGGGGTTATTCTTTATGGAAGAAACACGTACATCCGGGGATGTCCTGGTCCGGGCCGAGGGGATCCGCAAATATTTCCCCCTGAAAGAGGGCCGCCCCTGGAGCAAACAGTATGTCAAGGCGGTGGACGACGTGAGCTTTGATATACGCCGGGGGGAAACCTTCGGGCTGGTGGGGGAAAGCGGCTGCGGTAAAAGCACCCTGGGGCGGGTCCTGGTTTCCCTCTACCCCCTTAACGGGGGCAAGGTGTTTTTTGGCAGCCAGGATTTGACCGTCCTGCCGCGGCGGCGGCTTAAAAATTTCCGGAAAAAGATGCAGTTTATCTTTCAGGATCCCAGCGCCTCGCTGAACCCCCGGATCACCGTGGGTAACATACTCCTGGAACCCTTCCGCATTCACCGGGTTGGTTCCCCTGAGGAACGGCGGCGGAAAATCGCCTTTCTCCTGGACCGGGTGGGGCTTTCCTCCTACCACCTTTCCCGGTATCCCCATGAGCTTTCCGGGGGGCAGAAGCAGCGGGTGGGTATTGCCCGGGCGCTGGCTTTGAACCCGGAACTTATTGTCTGCGATGAGGCGGTTTCCGCCCTGGACGTTTCCATCCAGGCCCAGGTTATCAACCTGCTCTCGGATCTGCAGCGGGAATTTTCCCTGACCTATCTTTTTATTTCTCATAACCTGGGGGTGGTCCACCATGTGAGTAACCGGATCGGGGTCATGTATTTGGGCAAGCTGGTGGAGGTGGGAAGCCAGAACGACATTTACGACAACCCCCTGCACCCCTACACCGAAGCGCTCCACTCGGCGATCCCCGGCAGCGGCGTGAACCGGATCATCCTGAAGGGGGACGTTCCCTCCCATTCCAACCCGCCCTCGGGATGCCGCTTCCATACCCGCTGCCCCCGGGCTGAAGCGCGGTGCAAGACCCATGACCCGCCCCTGACCGACCAGGGGAACGGCCGCCTGGTGGCCTGCCACCGGGGGGCGTGATCGCCCCTGCGTTACCGGATGCGGTTTGGAGCCGCATTTGGCCGAAACTGAGGCTTCCGGCCAAGGCGGTTACCCGCGAACTATTTACGAAATTTTAACATAATCGAGCCTTTCCCAAAACCCGGTTGGTTTTGTGGAAGGCTCTTGAAAAAACGGTCTGAAGCCCGTTTTTTCCCATAAATCCAAGGAGGCTTTCCCAAAAACTGAAGTTTTGGGAAAGCCTCAATCCTTATGCCGTTTTAACCAAGCCCCTTTATTTTAAACAGGATCATTTCCCAAAACCCGGTTGGTTTTAGGAAATGCTCTTGAAAAAGCGGTCTAAAGCCCGCTTTTTCCCATAAATCTAAGGTTGCTTTTACAAAACCGGCCGGATTTTGGGAACGGCTCAGGGTGTTCGGAAATTTCAGGCACCGAACAGTTTCCGCTGAAAGCACCGCAATGGGCGGCCCGCGGACGGGGGATTGCCGGACGAACCGGCCGGGTTCCCGCCCGCGTCATCGCAAACGCGAATATCAGCAAAGCGAGAGGATGGATGGCATGAATATATATGCGGTGATTTCGCTGGGTATTCTGGTTGTTTTCCCGTTGTTTTTTCATTTTGATTATTTTTTTCTTGGCTTCCGCCTCAAACAGCTGAAAAGCCGGCTCCTGCCTTTTAGGCGGGGAAAGTCCCGGCAAACAGGGAACCTGTTGAACCTGAAGCGCCGGGTACCTACGAAAACCGCCGAAAACCCCGGTTGGGTCTCTTCCGCGGAAATCGCCCGCTTCTTGTAATGGCGTTCTCCGGGACCTTCAAGCCTCCGGGCGAATTCCGCCCGGGGCTCTCCGGCAACGGACAGATCTTTCCTCCGGGGCGTCCTCGCTTGGGACAGAAATGGTGCTTGGCCCGGGATCCGGGGCGGATTTCCGGCGTTTAGCCGGGGACGGGGGCCAAATGGAGGGGGGAATTGGGGGGAATTGGGGGGAAAAGCGGCTTTGACCGCCGATTTCCCACCTTGGGGGCTGACCCCATGGTTCCAAACTCCAAGGTCCCCGGCCGCCTTCTCTTCCCCAGCCGATACTTCCTCCGCCAACTCAGGCTCCCCATCCACTATCCGCGACCAATACCGGTCCCCCCAGATGTGCCCGATCCGCCCGTCCAGCCGGTTGTACCGCTGGGCAATGGTCTGC
>JAISOO010000097.1 GCA_031275595.1 Spirochaetaceae bacterium
CCCAGATTTCTCTTTTTAAATTTCTGGCCCGGGCTTTTTTGATGAAAGCCAGCCCTGCCTCAAGGCCGTAGGGGAACCCCTCGCCCGGATCATCGCCGGAGCAAAGGGGTATGGCGAGGATAAAGAGCCCTCCGTCCGGTTCGGTTTTGGTTTTCCTCGGGAGGTATACCAGGACGGATGAACCGAATCCTCCGTATCCGGAAAACAGGGGCCGGACTTCAAAGGGAATTCCCTCCGCGGTAAGGCGCCGGCTTAATTCCAAGCGCCGGGAAATTTCTAATGGATTCCCGCCTTCTTTTCCTTCTTCCTGTGAAAAAATTCCCTGGGATACGAGGAAAAAGATAAAAATTAAGGACAGCCCGACAGCTTTCACCGCTTAAACATAGTCCCATATCAGGAGGAGATCAAGAACACCGGGGGATCTTTTGAGCCGCTTTAAAAAAGCGGCCCCCGTTCGTGTCTGTCCGCATGGTTCATGGTTAAATTTTTCTATTTCGTTTATATGCGTTTGTCCTGGACACCCCCCCCTCAGAAGCAATGACATTTGGGGGATCTTTGTGTATAATAAAAGTCTACCCACAACGTGATTGTTTTGTGGCGGCTTCTTTCGGTCATGAGAGGGGTATGTATAAGAAGGGTGATCATGACGTTTATTAAATTACCGGCGGGAATTTATAAAAGGCCTTTTTTTCGAGTCTGGTTAGGGTTGATGGTGTTTCTTTTTTTATCCTGTTCCCGGGCGGAACCGACGATATCCTATGGATTCATACGGTTGTTTTATTATCAGAATTCCGGGCGGCCCCAGGAACGGTTTTCTTTTTTTGTGCTTCCCCATGACGATGACGGTATTGAAGATGTTAACGAGCTTTACCTCTACTATGATCGGGAAGGGTTGTTCTGGACTCTGTCCGCCGAGGATTGGATTAGTTATGAATCGGAGGGACAAACCTGGATAGGAAGCCGCAGTATTACCATGGTGGATGGTGAAAATCTGCCCCGGGGACAATACCGGGCAGTTATTATAGACAAGGGGGGTGAAAGGTCGGAACGGCTCTTCAGTTTTGACGCTCCGGAGGAACCCCGGTTTGCCTTCCCGGTATTGACCATCGACGACGGTCGATACCGGATCGAGTCTCTGTACCCTGAAAATCGGTTTATTTGTTATGACGAGGGGGGAGAATTGCTGACTACCGTAGACGTACCCGCTAAGGAAGGGGCTGTGGCCAATCTTAATCTGCCCCCTAATGCCAGAACCGTCGCGTTGTGGGCGGAGGATGCGGAATATTTTACCTCGGCTCTGACGGAGATGGTTCCCATACGGTAACCGCTTGCCGATAAAACTATGAGTCAAGAAACGGTTGAACTATCCAAATTCCTGGTCCCTGAAGAATGGGGGATAAAAAGTTACGTCCTCCGGGGAGGGCGGATGAGTAACGCCCAACGGCGAGCCTACGAAGGCCTTTCTTCCCGGTATACTATTCCCTTTACGGGAAAGGTCCTGGACTTTAGGGCGCTTTTCGCTAACGGAAATCCGGTGACCGTGGAGATCGGCTTTGGCATGGGGTTTGCCACCGCGGTGATCGCCCAGGAAAACCCCGGGAAAAACTACCTGGGGATCGAGGTGTTTCGGCCCGGCATCGGACGGCTCCTCTGGGAAATTGAAAAAAGGGGACTCCCTAATATTCGTATCATAGAGCATGACGCGGTGGAAGTTTTAACGGGGATGATCCCCTCCGCTTCCCTGGAAGGGATACATATTTTTTTCCCCGATCCCTGGCCCAAAAAACGGCACCATAAACGGAGGCTTGTTAAGCGGCCCTTTACGGATCTTTTGGCCCGGCGGCTGGGACCTTCCGGATATATCTATATGGTTACCGATTGGGCCGAATATGGGGAATGGGCCCTGGGGGAACTTTCCGCCACCCCGGGACTGGTCAATGCCCATGGGGGATTCGCCCCCCCCCAGGACTGGCGGCCCCGGACCAAATTTGAAGCCAAGGGGCTGCAAAAAAAACATGAAGTGCGGGAACTTCTGTTTAAAGTGGAGGTATCCTGATGGCAAAAAACAGGCTGGAACCAAAACAGGCCGGCGAATCCCGGGTAGCGGTGCTGGAACGGCTTATCAGTTCCTATCAGGATTCCTACTATAACGGGGAAGGGGAAAGATCCGATGGGGAATTCGACCGCTTCTGGGATGAGCTCAAGACCCTCAAACCGGACAGTCCGATCCTCCAGCGGGTGGGGATGGATTCCCTGGACGGTTTCCCCAAGGCCCGGCACCTTATCCCCATGGGGAGCCAGGAAAAAGCCGCCAACCCGGAAGAATTCCGCGCCTGGGCCGAAAAAATAGCCCCGTCGGTTATGGTGGTACAGTATAAATTGGATGGGGCAAGCATGGAACTCCAATACGAGAAGGGCAGGCTCCGGCGGGCCATAACCCGGGGGGACGGGATCATCGGCGATGAGATCACCCGGAATGCCCGGCGTATGGGGGGGGTGCCGGAGGAACTGGATATCCCCTTTACCGGGGGGGTCCGGGGAGAAGTGGTGATGACCCACGAAATTTGGCGGGAAAAATACCCGGACAAGGCCAACTGCCGGAACGCCGCCAACGGTATTATGCGCCGTAAGGACGGGATAGGTTGTGAAGACCTCACCCTGATCGTCTACGATGCCGCTGCCGCCGGGGACGACTCCTTCTTTCAGGATGAACTTGAAAAAATAGGTTGGCTCCGGAACCGGGGCTTTTCTGTTACGGTTACCCGGGAATTCACCGGGGTGGAGGAGGTGATCGCCTACCGGACCGCGGTAGCGGAGGAGCGGAAATCCCTTTCGGTGGATATCGACGGTCTCGTGGTCAAGGACGTTCATACCGATATGGCCGACCTCAGGCGGGCCCGGCCGGAACGGCAGATAGCCTTTAAATTCGACCTGGAAACCGCGATCAGCATACTCCGGGGGGTTGAGTGGAGTGAGTCCGGGGCCACCTATACCCCTATCGGCATCGTCGACCCGGTCCGGCTGGCGGGAACCACGGTACAGCGGGCAAACCTCAACAATCCCGACATGATCCGCGCCATGGGCCTCAAGATAGGTTCTCCGGTTACTATTGTCAAACGGGGGGAGATCATCCCAAAAATTGAGGGCCTTGCCCCGGGTTATACTCCGCCGGGGGAGGAGCGGGACATCGAGTTTCCCGCCCGATGCGGAAGCTGCGGCAGCGTTTTGGAAGACGGGGGAACCCGGCTTTTTTGTCCCAGGGCGGACTGCCCCAAACGGCTCCTCCACCGGCTGGAAAAGTGGATCTCCGTCCTGGACATTCGGGAATTGGGGGAAAAGCTCATCCGGCAGCTCTTTGACAAGAACCGGGTCCGATATATTCCGGATCTTTACACGTTGACGGCGGAGGAGCTGGCGGAATACGAACGCATGGGGGAGCTTTCCGCGGCCAAGGTGATCCGGCATATCCGTACCCCCCGGGAGCTTCCCCTGGCGGTTTTTATCGCGGGGTTTGATTTTGAGGGAGTGGGGGAACTGATCATGGAACGGGTCGTCTCCGCGGGATTCGACACCCTGGATAAACTCAAAAGCGCTTCGGTGGAGGAACTGGCCGCGGTCTACGGCCTGGGGGAGATCACCGCCAGGACTATTCTGGAAGGGCTCGCCGAAACCGCCGCCGAAATTGAGGGGGTTCTTGCATCGGGGATCATCACCATCGCCCCTCCCCCCAAGGCGGAAGAACAGCCCCTGCGCTTTTTTTCCTTTTGCTTTACCGGAGAATTAGCCTCCATGAAGCGTTCCGATGCGGAGGAACAGGTAAAGGCCCTGGGGGGAGTTGCCAAGCCATCGGTGGTCAAGGACCTTTCTTTCCTGGTGACCAACGATCCCGAATCGGGATCGGGGAAAAATAAAAAGGCCCATGCCCTGAAAATTCCCGTCATCGACGAGGGGGAATTCCTCGCCATCCTGAAAGATCCCACCAAGGCATCCTCCTATTCCCGGCTTCCCGCTGAAGAGGCATCCCGGGAAAAGTCATCCCAGGGAGAGCTCTTCTAAGCCCCCATGGAAGCATCCCCCATCGGTCAGATCCTTCGGGAAACCGGCCTTCCCCTGGTTCCCCGGCTGGGGGAGATCTGCGGCGTCCTGGAGGAACGGGGCCTCGCGGTGGTCCGCTCCGATCCGGGGACGGGAAAATCCACCCTCCTCCCCCTGGCCCTGCTGGATCATCCCGTTTCGATGAATGGCCGGATCCTCATGCTGGAACCCCGCCGGGCCGCGGCGGTGGGGATCAGCGCCCGGATGGCGGAACTCCTGGGGGAGAAAATCGGGGAACGGATAGGTTATTCGGTACGGCTGGAACGGCGCCTCTCTCCCCGTACCCGGGTGGAGGTCCTTACTGAAGGGCTTTTGGTCCGGCGGCTCCAGGGAGACCCCGGCCTGGAGGGGGTTTCCACGGTTATCTTCGATGAGTTCCACGAACGGTCGGTCCATACGGATCTGGCCCTGGCCCTGATCCTGGATCTCCGCCGGATGGGCCGTAGGGTCCGGCTCCTCATCATGTCCGCCACCATGGACGCCGCCCGGATTGGGGCCTTTATTGATTCCGTGGAAAGCCGGACCGCTGCGGATAAAACCCCGGTTTTTGACTGTCCCGGCAGGGTCTTTCCAGTTAAAATCGAATACCGTCCCATCCCCGACAGGGTTCCCCTGGGGATAGCCTGCGCCCAAGCCCTTTTAACGGTCCTTGGAGAGGAAAAAACCGGAGATATACTGGTTTTTCTTCCGGGAAAAGGGGAAATCAGAGCCGCCGCCCGGATCCTGGAAGAAGCCCGGCTGGGGAAGGACTGGCAGGTTCTCCCCCTCCACGGAGGGCTTCCGTTGACAAAACAGCGGGAGGTGATCGCCCCCGGAACCGGACCCGGAAAAATCCCCCGGCGGATAATCCTCTCCACCAATGTGGCCGAGACCGGACTCACCGTTCCGGGGATTACCCTGGTGGTGGATTCAGGCTACGCCCGGATAGAGCGTTTCCACCTGCCCACGGGCATGAACCGGCTTATCCGGGAACCTATAAGCCGCCAGGCCGCGGATCAGCGGGCGGGGAGGGCGGGGCGCTTGATGCCGGGCCGTTGTATCCGCCTCTGGGAAGAGTCCCTGCCCCGGCCGGCAGAAATCGACCGGGAGATAAGCCGGACTGACCTGGCCGGCCTGGTTCTGGAAAGCCTCCTTTGGGGGGTTCGCCGCCGGGAGGATCTTCCCTGGCCGGATATGCCCCCGGAATCGGCCTGGGACCGGGCCCTGGAACTGCTCAGGCGTTTGGGGGCGGCGGATGGGGACCGGAAAGTCACCGGCCGGGGTAGGGAGATAGCCCGGCTAGGGCTGCATCCCCGGCTGGGGGCGCTCTGCCTGGCGGGGCAGAGCGCGGGACAGGGGGGGCTTGCGGCGGTCTCGGCGGCGATCCTCTCTGAACGGGAAGGGTCGGGGATATCGGGGGACGCCGATTTCCGCCGCCGCCTGGCCCTGATTCGGCAGGCCCAGAAAAGGATCGGAAACACCCCCTGGGTAAAGGGAATCCTGAGAACCGCCGGGGATCTCGTCAGACGGCTGGGTTATGGGGAGGAGGCTCTTTTTTGGGATTCCGGGGAAGAGGCCGCAGTCGGGGAACTCCTCAAGGCCGCTTTTCCCGATCGGATCGCCAGGCTTCAGGGGGCCCGGCGCTTCCGTTTTGTTTCAGGCCGGGAGGGGACCCTTGAGGGCCCCCTGGCGGAAGCGGAATGGCTGGTGGCGGCGGAGGTGGACGCCGGGGAACGGGCCGCCCGGATCGGTTTGGCCGCCCCCCTTTCCCCCGAAGGCGCTCTGGCGGTTCTGGCGGGGGAAATCAGGACCGAAACTGCCGTCACATGGCAGGACCTGACCCCCCGGACTACCCTTACCCGCCGGGCGGGGAAGCTTGTCATCTCCGAAGAGCGGCGGCCCGGCTTACGGGACGAGATCCTTCCGGAACTGCCCGTCCTGCTCCGGGACAGGGGGCTGGAAATCCTCCCCTGGGACCAGGGTGCCCGGCGGCTGCTGGACCGGATCCGTTTTTTTGCCGCTTTCGGGGGTGGAAAGGGTCCGGACGCCGCCCAATGGACCGATGAGGCCCTTTCCCGGACCGCGTCGGACTGGCTCGGCCCTGAAGTATGGGGGGGTCGTGATCGGGGAAAGGGGCCTGTCATCGATGGGACCGGCCTAGCCCGGGCCCTGGAAGCCCGGCTGGGGTGGAAACAAAAACAGGAACTAGACCGCCGGGTTCCCGGTTTCTTTGTCCTTCCTAATAGAAAGAAACGGCCCCTGGACTACGGTTCCGGGGCGCCGGTACTCCGGCTTCGCCTACAGGACGCCTTTGGTATCGGGGAAGAGAAATCCATCCTGGGGGTGCCCGTGGTCTTCCACCTTCTCTCCCCGGCGGACCGGCCCATCCAGATCACGGCGGATCTGCCCGGTTTCTGGGCGGGTTCCTATGGCGAGGTCCGTAAGGAACTGCGGGGCCGCTACCCAAAACACCACTGGCCCGAGGATCCGGGTAAATTATAGGAACGGGGGACCTATCAGTAAGTATTTTCGTCCATAGCCTGGAAGCGTTCCCGGACGTTTTGGAGCAGCGCCAACTCCCGGTTGATGATTTTTTCGTAATCCAGGGATTTACCTTCGATTTTGGCGGCTTCATCTTCCCAGAATTGGACCTGGGTAAGGTTGATAAACCGGAACCGCCGCTCCTGGGCCTTCATCCCCCACTCGACCGCGTCCTTCCAGTAGTACAAGGCGGTACGGAAACAGGTTTCCGCGGTTTCCAGGCTTTCCAGGTTTTGTTCTTTCCAGGGGGCGTTGTAAAAGTAAGCGTTCCGTTTATTCCACTTGTTCCCCAAAAAAAGGTACTGTTCTATTAGTTTGAGGTTGATATGCATCATAAAAAGATACCGATATTTTTCCCATTGGATTTCGTTTTCGATCCGGGCCATGGCATAGAGGGGGTTGGCAAAATCCGCCTTGACGGCCCGCTCAAGCCAATAGATGTTTTCCATGGTATCATCGGGATACTGGATATAGTGGAGATGGTAGAGCTTAAAGAACTGTTCCTTGTACCGGACTAAATAGGCGTTTAAGGAGGGGGTGTTCAAGATAAATAACAAAACTCCGGTCAGCAGGATTCCCCAAAATTTATGCGCCTTCCCCACTTCTCCTCCTCATCTTTCCTCCCCCGTTTCAAATATCGGCATTTCCCGCAGAACCCTCCAGACATCTTCGGCCACTTCTTCCGCCGGCTTGGATGCATCCAGGTATTCCAGCCGGACCCCCCCGGCGGCATAGGCCGGAAGCAGGGCCTGGTACCGTTTCCGTACCAGGATTTGAACGTCAAGGCGTTCATAAAAGTCCCGCCCGGACCGGGTTTCCAGCCGTTGAAGGGCGATATTTGGATCAATATCAAAAAAGAGGAGCAGTTCCGGGAGGGGAAAATCCCGGTTCAAAAGGGCGGGTAATGTTTCCCCACAGTCTATCCCCTGATATACCAGGGAGGAAGGGACATAACGGTCCGAAACAACCAGGGCTCCCTTCAGGCAATGTTCCCGGATGCCTTCGGGGCCAAAGAGATGTTCGTTCCGGTCCGCCGCGAAAAGCCGGGCGATAGTTTCCGGTTTTAAGGATAAGGTTCCCCTCAGGGCCTGACGGAGTATGCGGCCTATGGGACCGTCGGTGGGTTCAAAGGTAGTAAACAAAGGGCAGTCCGGACCTGTTCTCCGCCCCCCGGAGATTTTCGGAGTCTTCTCCGGGTTAAGACGGTTTCGGAGCAGTTCAATCTGGGTAGAGGTGCCGCTCCCATCGCCGCCTTCAAAGACAACAAAATTGCGGAGTATATTCATGGGTATTGTTATACCATGGCATGGCTTTTTTTGCATATTCGTGGTATTTTTATTATACTAATTCTTGAGCCGCTTTCACAGACCGGTCGGTTTTTGGCCGGCTCAAATGAGATGTAAGGGATCACAGGTGGTTAATTCCGCGGAAAATCAAGCCGGTAGATTACGTAACCAGACTAGTTACCGTTTAATTCGGTTCAGTATGGAATTTCTCACCTTTTTGATGCTTATTATCGTTACCACCTTTATATTGCGGCCGCTGCAGAACGCCATGTCTGACCGTATGACCAGGCTTCGGGATTATGGTATTGCCCAGGCGGAGGGTTTGATCAAGAGGAGGATAGAATATGCCTCTATGGGGGCTTCTATTTTCGGGACCCTGGACATACGAAACATCCGGATTTCCGATACCGGTGCTGAACCTGCCCTTATTATTTCCCGGATCCGGATTTCCTATTCCCTCTGGAAAATTTTACGGGGGAAGCTGGTAGAGTCGGTTAATTCCATACTTATCGATAAACCGGTCGTAACCCTGGATTCGGAGCGGGATCATGATTTATGGCTGCTGCTGTCCTCTTATACGGATCGTTTCTCCGCCGGCACAAATCCTTTGAGCAAGGATATGCTGCCTGAAAATTTGGTGGTTCGCATTAGGGGAGGGGAATGTACCCTAAGGAATGGGGAAAACAGCCTTACCGCCGATAACGTAACCTTGAACCTGGCGGTAGAGCAGGGACACATCAATTTTCAAGGCCAATGGGACACGGATGTTTTTTTAGATGGCAATTTGAGCCGTTCCCTGGAGGCGGATTTTTCAGGTAAAATCAAGGGTGAATTTTCGGGAGATCTGGATAATGGATTTGTTACGTTAGACGTTCCTTCCTTTAAAACGGATCTGTTTACGCTTCGGCCTATGACGGTGAATTGTATCCTTGCGGATGGTAAAATCGAAATAAGAAAAATTGACGACCAGATACCTTTGGACTTGTATGTGGGGTATGACCTTGCTTCAGGAAAACTTTCAGGGGAATTCCAATCCGAAGATTTTTTACTGGGGGAGTTGTTTTCTTTTTCGGGTCCCTGGGCAAAGTACAACGCCTGGCTTGCCCTGCGGACCACCGGCGCCGCTTCCATTGAGGTTGACCGGGAAGGAAAGGCAATTTATGACCTGGATCTTTCCGGAACTATTCCGGCGGGTATGTCCCTGGGCATGGGGGATACTTCTTATACGATAACCGGGAAGGGCGATCAACGGCATATTACCGTTGATAAGGCGTCCCTCTCCGCTCCCATGGGGGTCCTGGGTTTTTCAGGGGAAATCGGCCTTGAGCCCTTTGCGCCGAACGGTACCCTCTCTGTTTCCGGGTTGAGTCTTTCCGGGGACGACCCTACGGTTAATGGAGATTTCACTATCAATACCGAAGGCCGGGAATTTAATATTTCGGCGGAGGACCTGTCCCTGGGTTCCGTATCAATATCCGCCCTGGACGCGGTAATTCAATGGGAAAATCAGGGTTTAAACTTTTTTGTATCGGCCCTGCAGTTCAGGAACATCGAATCCTACGAGGATGTCCAGCCGAATAAGCTGTCCCTGGATGGTTTCTATAATTTTAATCCCCGGGAACTTCAGGTAACGTTTTTTCTGACCTCTTTTCCCCTTCTGGATATAATCAATATGGCCAGGCCCTTTGGAAATATACCGGCTGTCCCGGATTTGGCTGTTGGCCTGATGGAAGATGTAGCGGTAACCACTGAAATATTCGTTACTACCGATTTTGAACATGTGTTGTATAATGCTCCCCATTTTGTGGTTGCCTATGGGGGGGAACTGGATGTTTTTTCCTTGTTTTCCCTGTCCGGAAACGATCTGCGCGTTGATGTGGAAGAAGGCCGGATAGTTTGGGGCAACGAGATGACCATGTTTTCCGGTACCGCGGATTTTTCCAACCTCCAGGATATTTCATTTGCCCTGCGGGCTGCCTATCAAGAGATGTCCTATTACTTTGAGGGGCTTGTGCTGGATCAACGATCCCTGAGTATCCAAGGCACCTATGGGCTTTCGGTCTATATGGTCAGAACCGATTTTGGCGGATACTCAGGATATATAGAAACCACCGCTTTTCCCCTTCCCCTCAACGGCCAATTTACCTGGCTGACCCTCTTTTCGTCCATGCGCTATGAATCGGAGACCCAATGGTCCTTTGACCTCAGCCATTTGGAAGTCCGGGAACTGTCCACCCCCGCCTCTCCTGCCGCGACCGTATCGGTCAGGGGCAGGGGGAATCAAGATGGGGCGTGGTTTCCCGAACTCCTGTTTGATGACGGCCGGGGCTTATTATCCGGCGGGGCCTCATTTTCCTGGAATGAGGGTTTTTCCGATATTTCAGGCGCTGTTTCTATGGCTAATCCCGAAGATGCCGAGGAATTTATCCTGAACGGGGGGTGGAGCGGTGGGGTCCTCAACCTGCATCTGCAGCTTTCCCAGGTTCAAATCGGCAGGATCATACGGAATTCCAACAATATCCTGGTTACGGGGAATACGGATATAAAGTGGAATTCCTGGGACGCTTTTCGGGCGGAATTTAACTTGTCCTCCTTAACCGCGTCTATGGGCGAAACGCCGATCCATGCCTCCGCGTCCGGCGCCCTGACGGCGGATAATTTTATTGCCGAGAATTTACAGATCTCCTACGGCGGCCTCAATGCGGAATTTTCCTACCTCAGGATGAACAATAAAATACCCATGGCGGAGACGGATGTCCACATTTGGGGGGCCGCCCTGGGCCGGGATATGGATGTATCCCTGGTGGCGGGGGTCAATTTTGAGCCCCTGGATTCCTGGTTTGATATAAATCAGATGCTGCAATCCTTTAACGGGAGCTTGTTGGTAAACCATATGCGGGTAAATACCGTCGAATCCAAGGAGCCCTTTGATTTTGTTTTTTCCCGTTCCGAATCCCTTACTTCCCTTTCCGGCGGTCCCGATGGGATGATCCAGATGTGGCTCGCCGGTGATGGGGCTTTTTACGCGGGCTTTTCCAATCCGTCGCCAATCCGGGGTTCTGTTTCCGGTTCCATAGCCGGCGGGACTATAAACGCCCGGTCTTCGGATCTGAATATTGATATGGGTTCCCTCTGGTCATTTATTTCTAATAAGCAGATACAAATCCCCGAGGGGATCATTACCGCTTCTTTGGATATTCAAGGCCCTCTGGCGGATCCGGAATTTTACGGAATCGCTTCGGGTACCGGGGTCCGGATCCGGATCCCCGACTTCCTTACCGAGGACATAGGTCCCACCCCGATTACCCTGTTATTGGACGGTACCGAGATGACCTTTGGACCCCTCGATGTTAAGGTCGGTTCCGGCCAGGGAAGGGTAAGCGGCTGGTTCCGTTTTGACCGTTGGATCCCCAATACCTTTTCCATAAACATCCAGGCTACTCAGGAGCAGGCCATTCCCTTTGGAATTGATGTGGGCAGGGTCAGGGCCCAAGGACTGACCTCGGGGATTTTGAACGTGTCCATGGATCGGAGCGTCCTGATGGTAACCGGCGATTTAACCGGTTATGATACGGAAATAACCATGGATACTCAAGGGTTTACCGATGAAGGTATGGAAAATTTTCCGATTTCCCCGTCCGTACCGGTGATTACGGATATCAATATCAGAACCGGCAGTAAGGTTGAATTATTCTGGCCCAATGCGGATTTTCCCATCATCCGGGCTCAGGCGGATCGGGGCGCAAGCCTCAGGGTGAAGATCGATTCGCAGACCGAGCGCTATACCCTGGCGGGGGATGTAAATCTCAGGAGCGGGGAAATTTTCTATATCCAGCGGAGTTTTTACCTTCGGGAAGGCACCCTCTACTTTAATGAAGATGAACTTCAGTTTGACCCCCAAATATCCGCCCGGGCTGAAATCCGGGAGTACGCCGATGAAGGACCGGTAACGATCTCCCTCATTATCGATAAATCCTCCTTGGAATCCTTTACGCCCCGGTTTGAATCAACTCCGCCCCTTTCCCAGGTTGATATTATTTCCATTTTGGGGCAGAATTTGACCGGTACCACTGTGGCAGGAGGCAATGAGGTTTTGGCCAATATGCTCGCCGTATCTTCCGATCTTTTGGCACAATTTCGGGTGGTGAGACGTTTGGAACGGTATGTCCGGGATTTTACCCGGTTGGATATGTTTTCGTTTCGTTCCCAGGTACTGCAAAACGCGGTTTTGGGCGCGGCCAGGCTCCAGATTCCGGAGGACAGGACGAGTTTGGTTAGTAACTATTTTGATAATACCGCTGTTTTTTTAGGTAAATACATTGGATCCGATATGTTTTTTCAATCCATGTTGTCCCTGCGATACGATGAGAATAAAAGAACCATGGGAGGTTATGTCTTTGAGCCCGATTTTGCCATAGAGTTACGGAATCCCTTATTTGACATTCGATGGGATTTTATTCCCCGGCATCTCCAGAATATGTTTGTAAATGATCATTCGATCACCTTGACCTGGAGGCGGACGTTCTAAGGGAGGCTGTTTTAAAAGACCATGTTCCGTGGGGTATAATTTCGAAAGATGGGGCTTGTTCAAAACCCGGTTCGCTGTGAACAAGCCTATTGATCCTTTTGATGGTAGAATCTTGGAGAAGGAGCTTTAATGCGTTGTGGATTGGTGATTTTTTTGCTTTTGCTGTTGGTCTTTCCCTGTTTTGCCCAGGAAACGGGTGAATGGTATCAGGATAAACCTATTAAGGATATAGTCTTTGAAGGGCTGAGGAACGTCAAGCTGCCGGATTTGGAAGAGGTCATAAACCCCTATATCGGCCGTTCCTTTAATGACGACCTGTTTTGGGAGCTTCAGGGAAGGCTTTATGCCCTTGAATATTTCGAGACCATTACCCCCAGCGCGATACCGTCGGACCAGGCGGGCAGTGAAGTTATCATTAAATTTACGATAAAAGAACGGCCTGTGGTGTCCCGAATAACCTTTATCGGTAATAGTTCCATTACCCGTTCAAATCTACAGGGGGTGATCTCCGTCAAGATAAACGATGTGGTCAATCAGGCTAAATTGCGGGTGGATGAAATGGCCATCGTCAATACCTATCTGGAAAAGGGTTTTCCCGATATACAGGTCAGATCTGAATTGGTACCCGATAAAAGCGAAACGATCGCATTGACTTTTTATATAACCGAAGGGGACAGAATCACCATAGAAGCCATTGAGTTTGAAGGTAATACCATCTTTTCCTCCGGTACCCTCCGGGGGCAGTTGTCTTTAAAACGAAAAAATCTTATCACCGACGGCGCCTTTCAGGAGGCGAAACTTGTGGAGGATATCAATACTATTACCCAATATTATCATGACCGGGGATACATAGATGCCGAGGTAACCGATGTGATCCGGAACGTCCGGAAGGATGAAAGAGAGCGCAATAACCTCACCCTTATTTTTCGTATCCATGAGGGGCGGATGTATAAATTTAACGGGGTTACCTTTGAGGGGAATCTTATTTTTTCCACCGAACAGCTATCCGATCTGATCCGTTCCAAACTCGGCGAGACGATTAACGCCCGGCGGGTTGAAACGGACCTGCAGCGGGTGGCGGATCTTTATTATGAAAACGGATATATATTTAATACCATAACCCGGAATGAAGACCGTAATATTGAGGAAGGGTTGGTCTCCTACAACGTTGCTATTCAGGAGCGGGGTAGGGCCCACATAGAGCATATTATTATCCGGGGTAATGAAAAAACCAAGGATGAGGTGATACTCCGGGAGATTCCCCTGGAACCGGGGGATGTGTTTTCTAAAACCAAGGTAATGGAAGGGATACGGAATCTCTCTAATCTTCAATACTTTTCCATGGTAATACCGGATACCCCTCAGGGAAGCGCCGAAAGTCTGATGGATCTGATCTTTACCGTGGAAGAACAGCCCACCATGGACATCCAATTGGGGGTGACCTTTTCCGGCAGCGCGGATCCCGACAGCTTTCCCATATCGGGGCTGGTAAAATGGAACGATCGTAACTTTCTCGGCCGGGGCAACGTTGTCGGGGCCGGGGTAACCGCGTCTCCCGACACCCAGAGCCTCTCCCTGGAGTATACCCAGCGGTGGCTTTTCGGCCTTCCCCTGGACGGGGGCTTTGATTTTACCGTACAGCACGCAAAACAGGTGGCGGCCATGGATAGATTAGACCCCGTCTTTAATGGAGACGAAACCTATGCCTATCCCGATGGATTTGATTCCTATGGTGAATATGAAAGCAGCAATAAACTGCCTCCCGACGCGTATTTGATGGATTATAATCAATGGAGTTTTTCCTTGGGTTTTTCCACGGGGTACCGTTTCTTTACCCCCCTGGGAAACCTGAGCCTGGGCGGCGGCATCCGATCCGCCCTGGTGCATAATAGTTATGACGCCGGTTTATTCAGGGCCTTTGATCCCGCCCTTCGTTCCGGGAATAACCGCTGGGTTCCGGCGGAATCGATTTGGACCAGTATTGCTCTGGATCAGCGGGATGTCTATTATGATCCCTCCAACGGGTATTACGGCATACAACGGTTCGGGATTTACGGAATTTTCCCCTTTGAGGTGGAGCATTACCTTAAGTCGGATACCGATGTAGAGTATTTCTTGACCCTCTTTAATCTTCAGCTTTTTGATAATTACGCGTTAAAGGCGGTATTTGGGATCCACACGGGGGTTTCGTTTATATTTCCCGAAGCCGGTTACGACAAGGCGGTAATTGAGGATGCAAATAAATTGTTGGTGGACGGGATGTTTGTCGGCCGGGGATGGACCGATCAGCGGCTCAACCGGGGCTTGGCCCTGTGGGAAAATTGGGCGGAGATTCGCATCCCCGTGGTTCCCAATATCCTGGCCCTGGACCTGTTCTTTGACGCCGCGGCGGTTAAAGAGACCCCCGAAACCTTCTTTAGCGAATTTAAACTTGATGACATGCGCTTTAGCTTTGGGGGGGGCTTGCGGTTTGCCATACCCCAATTTCCCTTTAGGTTTATCTTTGCCAAACGGTTTAAGTTTACCGATGGGGCGTTTACCTGGATCCCGGGGAGCATCGGAGGTAAGTCCTCGAACCCTGCGTCGGGGATTGATTTCGTGATATCCTTTGCCTTATCTACTTATTAGAGGTTGCGATGATGATAAAGAAAACGGCGGCCTTCCTGGTTTTTTTTATGGGATGGGGAGTCCTGGGGGCGCAGCAGCTTACCCGGTTTGCGGTGGTGGACATGACCAAGGTATATACCGCGTTTTTCCGGGAATCCCGGGCGGTGCGGGAATTTGAAGAGCGCAGCCGCCAGGTCCAGGCGGAGATAGACCGGATGACCGAGGAGATTCAGGAATTACGGCTTTCCCACGCGAGGGCCGAAACCCGGGGGGACCGGGAACAGGCCCTCAGGCTGGAAAATGATATCACCCGGCGGTCGGAGTACCTCAAGGAGTACTATCAGCTTAAAACCGCCGAATTGGAAAAACAGAAGGAACGTCTTGCCCAGTCAAGTACCTTTTTGGATCAGGTATTAACTGAAATTCGTTATATCGCGGAAAGCGAGGGGTATACCATGGTTTTAAACATGAACGATAACGGCATAATCTGGTATAGCCCTACGGTGGACATAACGGATAAACTTATTCAAAGCTTGTCGGCCAGAGCCGGACGATAAGGATATGAAGCCGATTTCAAGATACCGGTTTTTTTGAAACAGCCTCAGGGAATGTAGTATATTAGGAGGTCATATCAGTTCTGCCGATTCGAGTCCCATGCTGGATCAATACAGGCGGATTAAACGGGAGCATCAGGGGGAGGTACTTTTTTTCCGTTTAGGCGATTTTTATGAGATGTTCGCGGATGATGCCCTGGAAGTTTCCGGCTTACTTAATCTCACCCTCACAAGCCGTAACGGACTGCCCATGTGCGGGCTTCCCTATCACGCGGCCCGTTCTTATATTGCCCGCTTGTTACGCTTGGGCAAAAAGATAGCTATCTGCGAGCAGCTCACCGAGCCCGGCAAGGGCCGGGGTATTATCGAGCGGGAAGTGGTGGAGGTTATCACCCCGGGAACCACGGTGGATGATGACTATCTTGAAAAGGGCAGTTCCAATTATCTTTCCGCCCTTTCCTCGACCGCCAAATTTCTCTCCTTCGCCTATATCGATCTTTCCACCGGGGATTTCCATGCCACCTCCTTCCCCTTTGAGGGCGCCGAGGAACGGCTCAAGCTGGAGCTGGAACGCCTCCAGGTAAAGGAAATGGTGGTCCAGGAATCCTTATTGGAAGAACACCCCGGTTTGGCGGAGGCAATTTTGGGAAGGCCCGGCCTGGTGGTAAACCGCTGGGCGGATTGGCTTTTCGACCAGACCCGGAGTAAAGATCGGCTTGAACGGCAGTTTGAAACGGCAAGCCTTAAAGGGTTTGGCTTGGAGGAGGATAGTCCGGAAATTGTTTCCGCCGGGGCGTTGTTGGATTATCTGGACGATACCGCCAAGAGCCTGCTGCCCCACGTGCGGACCATCAGTCTCTACGGAGAGTCCGAATATGTGGGCATCGACGAATCTACCCAGCGGAACCTGGAACTTATCAGGAACCTTCGGGACGGGGATGTGCGTTTTTCCCTGTTGGAAGTTCTGGATGAGACCAAAACCTCCATGGGCAGGCGGCTCTTAAAATGGCGGATCCTCCATCCCTTGCAGGATCTGGTCCGGATCAACAAACGGCTCGCTATGGTAGAAACCCTCTACCACGAGCAGGGACAACTCGCTTCCCTGAGGGAGCTTTTGGGGAAAACCCCGGATCTGGAACGGTTGAGTTCCCGGCTTGCCATGGACCGGGCCCACGGCAAGGATATGCTTTTGATAAGAAACGCCCTGAAGGCTTTTGCGGCGGTGGAGGGGTTAAGCGGAAACCTGAACCCGGACTTTGAGTCCTTCTCCGCCACATCCCTCGATGCCAAAGGTTTCGGACGGCTTATGGACCTTATGGATCTTTTGGAGCGGAGCATCGCGGAGGATCCCTCCATATTGCTCACCGAAGGGAACCTGATTAAGGAGGGGTTTAATGCCGAACTGGACGGGGTTCGGCGTTTTCGGGACAACGGGCGGAAGATGCTGGAGGATTACCTGAACGAAGAACGGCAGGCTACGGGGATTCCCAGCCTTAAGATACAGCACAACCGTTTTATCGGGTATTTTTTTGAGGTAACCAAGGCCAACCTGCCCAAAGTCCCCCCCCGGTTTATCCGCCGTCAAAATATCGTCTCCGGGGAGCGGTATACCACGGATAAACTCGCCGCCCTGGAATCGGAAATTAACGGCGCCTCTGATAAGGTGATTGAACTGGAAAAAAGACTTTTCCTGGAGATCCGGAACAAGGCCCGGGGGCTTATTCCGGATCTGTCCGCCGCGGCCCGGCGTATCGCCGAACTTGACGCTGCCCAATCCCTGGCCTGGGCCGCTACCGCCCAGGGCTGGATCCGGCCCCTGGTGAATACCGCCAACCGGATCCGGGTTTTGGAAAGCCGCCATCCCGTGGTTGAGGCCCATTTAAAGCGGGGGGAATTTATTCCCAATGACATCATCCTGGAAGGGGACGGGGTCTCCTTTGCCCTTATTACCGGGCCGAACATGGCGGGTAAATCCACCTACCTTCGCCAAACCGCCTTGATCGTGATCATGGCCCAAATGGGGAGTTTTGTCCCCGCCCGGGAAGCGGAGATCGGCATGGTGGACAGGATCTACTGCCGGGTTGGGGCGTCGGATAACCTGGCCCGGGGGGAATCAACCTTTCTGGTGGAGATGAACGAAACCGCCTATATCCTCCATACCGCCACCGAAAAAAGCCTCGTGATCATGGACGAAGTGGGGAGGGGAACCGGAACCAACGACGGCCTTTCCATCGCATGGGCGGTTTGTGAGGAACTTTTGGACTATATCAGGTGCAGAACCCTCTTTGCCACCCATTACCACGACTTGTCCCTGATTGCCCACCCCGCGCTGGCCAACCGTTCTATGGAGGTCCTGGACCGGAATGGGGAAATTGTTTTTTTACGCAAACTGAAGGAAGGTTCCGCCGCGGAATCCTACGGCCTTCCGGTGGCCCGCTTGGCGGGGCTCCCCGAACGGGTCCTACAGCGGGCCGGCCGGATCATGGCCCGGCTTAAGGAAAAGGAAAAAGCCCTCCGCGAAGCCCTTCCCGACGGTTCCAAGCCTGCGGAGGATGGGGAAGCCCTTCCCCCGCCCCCGGGGAGCCTGGCCGAAAAAGTGGATGTTTTTATCGAGGATATCCTCAATCTGGATCCGGACCGCATGACCCCCCTGGAGGCGTTATACCGGATCCACACCTGGAAATCCTTGATTGATCCCAAGGGCAGCCATAGCTCCAAGGGAAACCGTTCCGCCGGAGCGGGAAAAGACGTTCCTTCCCTCTTTGACTAAAGCGCCCCGTATGCCGTTGCCTTATAAGGGTATGAATCGGCAAAAATCTTTATCCGCGGTTATCCGGGAATGGCTTTTCCCCTCGGGGTGTCCGGTCTGCGGGAAACTCCTTTTGGACGCCCGGGAGGCCCGGTACGGGCTCTGCGGGGATTGTAAAGCGTCCTTTTCCATAGAGGGTGAAAACCGCTGTTCCCTCTGCGGGCGTCCCCTGATATCCGAACAGGATCGGTGCCTTCCCTGCCGGGAGGGGGAGGGGCGTTATTTTGACCGGGCTTTTGCGATTTTTCCCTATAGGGGAAAGTATCAAAAGGTCCTCAGGGCCTATAAATTCGGTCAATTCCGAAGCCTGGGGAATTTTTTCGCGGAGAAGCTTACGGAGAGCCTTTCTTTTTTCCCCCTGGAAGGGCTGAAAGATCCCTGCTGGGTGCCCGTCCCTCCCCGGCCGGGAAAATTGCGGCGGTACGGCTGGGATCAGGTTGCATACCTGGCACGGCTGTTGGAAAAGCAGTACCGGGAACAAAAGCCTCCCCCGGGGGCCCTGCCGGTGTACCATTGCCTTAAACGGTTTTCCTCCCAAACCCAAAAGGGGCTTACCCGGGAAAAGCGGAAAACGAACCTTCGGGGCAGGATCCGCTGTACCAGAAAGCCCCCTCCGGCGGTATTTCTTTTTGACGATGTAACCACCACCGGTTTCACCCTGGATGCCTGCGCCGCGGCCCTCAAGGAGGGGGGTGCGGAAAAGGTCTACGGCATATCCCTCTTTTACGATTGAGCCGGTTCCAAAACCAACCGGGTTTTGGAACCG
>JAISOO010000035.1 GCA_031275595.1 Spirochaetaceae bacterium
TATGGCATCGTTTAATCTGGTTTCCCTCCGGGATTTTATTCCCCGGAGTTTTGAGCTTCTTTCAAAGACCGGGGGGAAGGGGTATTCCCTGGCTTCCTTTGGAAAGGACTGCGTTTCGGGCCTTACCGTGGGAATCGTGGCCCTGCCCCTGGCCATGGCCTTTAGCATCGCCGCCGGGGGCAGCCCCGCCCAGGGACTGTATACCGCCATCCTGGCGGGTTTTTTTATCAGCTTCCTGGGGGGCAGCAGGTATCAGATAGGGGGACCCACCGGGGCCTTTGTGGTCATTATCTTTGGGGTAATTACCCGGCACGGCATGGAGGGACTCATCGTCGCCACCATCATGGCGGGGATCATCCTTATTATTATGGGCCTTACCGGCCTGGGGCGGTTTATCAAATTCATCCCCTATCCGGTCACCACGGGGTTTACCACCGGCATTGGGCTGCTTATTTTTTCCCAGCAGATAAAGGATCTCCTTGGGCTGGGGATTGAAAAAAGTTCCCCGGAATTTTTCGAAGCCTGGGCGGAGTATATCGCGGCCCTCCCCACCCTGCAGCCCCTAAGCCTGGGCATAGGGCTGGGGACCATGGGGGTGATCATCCTGATCCGGAAATTCGCCCCCCGGGTCCCCGGAGCGGCGGCGGGGGTTATCGCCGCCGCCCTGATCTGCCATTTTTTCGCCCTGCCGGTGGAAACCATCGGCGCCCGTTTTGGCCGCATCCCCCAAACGCTGCCCCTCCCCGCCCTGCCGGATCTGAACTGGGGCCTCGTGCGGGACCTCCTGCCGGATACCTTTACCATCGCCCTTTTGGCGGCCATAGAATCCCTCCTCTCCGCGGTGGTGGCCGACGGGATGACCGGGGACCGGCATAACGCCAACATGGAGCTGGTGGCCCAGGGGGTGGGGAATATCGCCGGGGCCCTCTTCGGGGGAATCCCCGCCACCGGGGCCATAGCCCGGACCGCCACCAATATCAAGGCCGGTGCGGTAAGCCCCGTTTCCGGCATGATCCATGCCCTGGGCTTGTTCCTCTTTATCCGCTTCCTTTCTCCCCTGGCCTCGGCCATCCCCCTGGCCAGCCTTTCCGCGGTACTGATAGTGGTGGCCTGGGATATGAGTAACCTGGGCCGCTTTGCCCGGATCATCCGGCGGGCCCCCAAGAGCGACGCCCTTGTACTGCTCATCACCTTTGTCTTGACCGTGGTGGTGGATCTGACCTTTGCGGTGGAGGTGGGGGTGGTCCTGGCGGCCTTCTTATTCCTCCGCAGGATGATCGAAGTGGCGGGAATCCGGCCCGGGGAAAAGACCATGGGAACGGAGATCGTCTATGGACACCCGGAAGAGGCCGCGGTGGTTCCGGAACATGCCAAAAATGTCGAGGTGTACGAAATAACCGGCCCCTTCTTTTTCGGGGTGGCGGATATGCTGCAACATACCCTGCGGGGGGTATCAAAGAAGCCCCAGGCCTTTATCCTGCGGATGCGGGATGTCCCTGCCATAGACTCCACGGGCATCACCGCGCTGGAATCCTTTCTAAGCCAATGCCGGAGCGGCAAGACGACCCTAATCCTCAGTGAGATTCGGGAACAACCCCGGAGGGCCCTGGAAAAGGCGGGCTTTATAGAAGAAATAGGCCCGGAAAACATCAAGGAAACCCTGGAAGCAGCCCTAAAACAGGCCGCCGCCGAACCGAAAGGTTCGGTACCGGCGGGGCGGGGATAGGGCTGACCATCGCCATCGTCCAAGCCCACGGCGGAACTATCAGCGCCGAAAGCAGTGGTGATGAAACCCCCGGAAACGGCGCTCCTACAGGAACCGTGTTCCGGGTAGTGTTGTAAGGCAAGGGATCAAACCATGTTATACCTTCTTCATGCTGCTTGCATCTATTTCAATTCGTGTAAATTCTCTATCAATTTCTCCGATTATTTCAACCGTGTCGTTTTGATCTACCGAAATCCCGTACCAAAGTTTGTCATCTATGTCGATAATGATGCTTCCGGTATCATCGACGAAGAGATATTTTTCATCGCCCAAAAATTTTTCGATCCTTCCCCTTACGGTTACCGGGTACTCATCCCTTAAACCTTTTGCTGACTCGACTGTTACAATGGCCGGCCCGGGGCCTCTGTACCCCTCTTGTGCATTAAGCGCTGTTCCGGCAAAGGCCAATACAAAAAACAAACTCACATAAAATTTCCGGTTCATAAACCTTCTCCTTAAAAAAAATATTTTCAAACCGGGACGCCTTGTCCCCCGCTTGTCGTTAATAGGATACGAAAGCGGAGGATAGAAAACGGGGGGTCAAAGAAAAAACTTACCGGTTTTTCCGGTAATATTTCTCATCGTCATCGTCATCGTCATCATCGTCATCATCGTCATCATCATCGTCGTCATCGTCATCATCATTGTCATACATGAACACAAACGGCGGGCCGGCATTACCTTTTACTAAAGATACGCCGATAAAAATACCCGCCGCCACCAGCAGAAGGGCGGCCGTGATAATGGACAGTATTTTAAGTTTGTTGTTGAGTTTAACGGTAACAATCATTCCGACCCGGCAATCGGCGGGAGTTGGTATGGCGGTGATTCTGCCGTTGTTAAGGAGGACAATGCTTTTCGGATCACCTACCTGCACAATAACGCCTTTCATAAGCGGTCCTCCTTGGTAAAAGACTGGGGCACAAAGGAATATACATAGGGATAATCCCCCCGGGACAGGATGATGAGTACCGCAATATACTGCCGGTATTTTTCTAT
>JAISOO010000074.1 GCA_031275595.1 Spirochaetaceae bacterium
GCCTGGGTAACAAAGGACTGCCCCCGGCCGGTCCGGTCCGCCCGGGTGAGGGTGGTTATGGCGGAAAGGGCCTTGCTGTCGGAGAGGAGGAATTCGGTGATAAACACCATGGGCCGCACGATTTCGTCAAGCTGATGGGACATATTTTTGCTGAGCACATCCAGGTCCTGGCGGGAAAGGGTCTCCAGGTGTTTCAGGTTGTAGATCTCGAAGATAAAGGCAATCAAAATTATAAGGACGGTAACCAAGAGAGAATAGATACCCATAAGCCTGGTCCTGAACCGCATGGTTTATTATAGGACACAAAATTTTATTTGTATAGAAAAATTTTTGTATGTCTCAAAATATTGCAAAATTTTTGTATGGAGGCAATTTGTACTGGATTTTCCGGGTTTGGTATTAGATCATCCATGTATAGGGCCTGGTATCCCATGCGATACGGCAACTCCCTTTTTTTGCGGAGAATTTTCACAAAGGACTAACGTGCGGCGGCAATTTTATCAATGATAGCTTTTTCTACAAAGCTGTTTATCGAGATTTTTAGTTTTCTGGCTTTTATTGCCACCTCTTTATGCAATTCCGGGGATAATCG
Organism: Spirochaetaceae bacterium; assembly: GCA_031275595.1. The sequence continues at coordinate 593 of JAISOO010000074.1, forward strand.
CAGATTGAATTTTCCTGAATAGGGTTTTTCCGGCTCTACCCCTTCTTCTTTACACCATGCCAGGTAATCTTCAACGGAATCCTTAAACGCCTTTTCGATCTCCGCCGCGGTGGTTCCTTGAAAGGTAATAACATCCCTGGTATTTATAATATCACCATGGAACAATTTTGCTTCCGCGTCATATTCAACAGTTCCTAAATATCCTTTATACTCCATCATGGCTCAACCCCCGCATTCTCCAGAAATCTTCTTACCGAGCTGACAGTTCCCTTATCGGTTGTCTTCCGGGGATGCGGCCGGTGAAACACAGCCCGAACCTCTTTAAGTTTAACCCGTAATCTTGAACCCGCTCCCTCCGATATTTCAGCGCCTAAAGCGGTCAAAAGGCTTTCAATATCCGGCCATAAAATGTCAGATGGTATGGGATTTCTGAATATCAATTCAAAAGTCTTTTGCTGCTTTGAATTCATATTTTTATGGTACTATATACTGATACTATTGTCAAGACAATGATGAGAGAGTTGTGATGAGGGGTTTTGGGAATGATTCGCTCTTTTCCTCTTGTGCTGGATTTTTCAGTATGGATTATTATATCTTCCATATACAATGGCGGGATGGGGGTCTTACAATTTTTCAATACTATATTAAGGAGAAGGTTAAAGATGAAGAAAAAAATTCTGATTATCCCTTTGATCCTCGCCCTTGGCATGGCGCTGTACGCCGGGGGCGGTTCCCAATCATCCTCCGGGGGAGCGGGGAGCGCCAAAAAGCCGGTGGTGACGGTATTGATCCAAACGGACACGGTTTTTGACGGCCCCGAGGCGGTCTTTAATGCCGCGGCGGAAAAATTCGGTTTTGATCTGCAAGTGGAGATTCGGCCCATCGGAGGCGAGGGAGACAATGTGATTAAAACCCGGCTTGCCACCGGGGATATGGCGGATCTCTTTTTGTACAACACCGGTTCCCTGCTCCAGGCAATTAACCCCGAACGGAACATTGTGGATCTGACCAATGAGCCCTGGATGGCCCCGGTAACCGATTCCTTTAAAACCGCCGCCTCGGTAAACGGGCGGGTATATGCCATACCCTTTGGTTCCACCCAAGCCGGCGCATGGCTCTACAACAAGCGGGTATACCGGGAACTCGGCCTCCAGGTGCCCCGTACATGGAAAGACCTTTTGGCAAACCTGGACAAGGCCCAGGCCGCCGGGAAGATCGCCATCATTGGATCCTACAAGGATACCTGGACTTCCCAGCTCATTGTCCTGGCGGATGAGTACAACGTAAAAGCGGCCTTACCCAACTACCCCGCGGACTACACCGCCAACAGGCTGAAGATTGCCACCACCCCTGCGGCTTTGCGGAGCTTTGAAAAACTCTGGGAGACCCGGAAGTATTTAAACAAGGATGCGCTTGCCACAACCTTTGCCCAGGGAATTGAAATGATCGCCACCGGTCAGGGGGTTCATTATCCCATGTTATCAGCGGCGCTGAAGAACATCGAGGGTGATTACCCCGAATATGTCAATGATATCGGCGTTTTCGGCCAGCCCGGGGATGATCCCAACAACCACGGCCTTACCGTATGGGAATCCGGAGGGTGGTATATTTACAGGAACAGCCCCAACATAGAGCTCTGCAAGAAGATCCTGGAATTCTATATTTCCCAGGAGGGGATCGATATTTATGGTTCCAAACTAAAGGCAGTCGGGCCCTATTCCGTCAAGGGGATAAAACTTCCCGCCAATGTCTACCCCGCGGTGCTGGAAATGCAGCCCTACTTTGATGCGGGCAAGACCGCCCCGGCCCTGGAATTTGAATCCCCGGTCAAGGGCCCCAATCTGGAACAGTTCTGCGTGGAAGTGGGCACCGGCATCACAGAGCCAAGGACGGCTGCGGCGGCCTATGACGCGGATGTGCAGAAACAGGCGGTTCAGTTGAACCTGCCTGGTTGGTAGGATATAGAATTAAAAGCTATCGTTTTTAATTCTATATCTCGGAGTTTTGGCGGTATTTTTTAGATCGCCAAAACTCCACGGCTACGGACGCGGTCACGGACACTGCCAGCTACATTTTGACCGGAGTACGCAAATTGAAAAGTAAGATCTACAATGTCTGGTTTTTGACGCCCCTTTTGATTATCTATACGGTTATTTTTATTTTCCCGACGATCATCTCGTTCTTTTTTAGCATGACCGTCTGGACCTTAACGGATTTTCGTTTTGTGGGATTCTATAACTTTAAAACTTTTTTTTCCGAATACAGTCTCCGCATCGGGGTACAGAACACCCTGTTGTACGCCGTGCTGACCTGCGGCTTTAAAGCGGTGCTTGGGCTGGGCCTCGCGGTACTCCTCACCTCCCCCATAAAAACAAAACACATTATCCGCTCAATTTTGTTTTTTCCCAGTCTGGTCAGCACCATTGCGGTGGGCATCACCTTTAGTTCCCTGATGCACCCCTCCCGGGGTTTGTTTAACATCCTCCTCTCGAAGATCGGTGTCCAGGGACCCGACTGGCTGGGGAACACCGGTATCGCCCTGTTTTCGGTGATCATGACCGATGTGTGGAAGGGCGTGGGGGTCGCCACGGTGATCTACATCGCCGGCCTCCAGGCCAT
>JAISOO010000102.1 GCA_031275595.1 Spirochaetaceae bacterium
ATCTCATATACGGTATATGCGCTTGAGTCATCGTTTTGCTTTAATACGGAACAAAAAAACGGAAAAAAGGCCCCTTGGAGTCTGCCCCTCTTTTTTAGTGACAGCCCCCCTTCCACCGCTGGGCAAAGGTCTGCTTCAGCCGCTGCATGATCGCGGGGAGCTCCAGCCCGTCCGCCGGCTTGATATAAAACCGCAGCCAGTCATCCTCCAGACGCAGCCCCAAAATCTCGAAATCGAACCGGCTCCTGGTTTCGCGGAACACCCGGGCAAAAAGGGCCAGGGCCGTATACCGGCGGAAAAGCGGTTCCCGGTTGTTGACGCGGGTACGGATCTCGTACCATACCCCTTGTTTCAGCTTGCGTAATGATCTCATACAAGGTATATGGGCCTGACTTGTCATTTTGCTTTAACGCGGAACAAAAAACCGGGAGAAAAATAAACGCCGATGCCTTGAGCCTCAGGAGCGGGGTATCAAACCCCTTCGGCGCGGATGAAAAAGGAACCATGAAAACCGCGGAATTTCCGGCCGCTTTCCCGCGGGTCCCGGATTCGCCCGGGCGGTTCGCGATGGTTCATGGCGAGGGTATTGAGGGAATCCGGTGAATCGGTATATCATAGGTGTGCAGGGCTCTGTTTTTTTTCTCAAATTTTTTGGCAAGGAAAAAATTATGATCTTTAATCCTGAATATGAATGTATGGAGGGGGAAACCCGGAAAAGGCAGCAACTCGCCCATCTCAAGAACCTTGTAGAGAAACTCTATGCCATGGTACCCTTCTACCGGAAGAAAATGGATGAGCTTGGGGTAAAACCCCGGGACATCCACCGTCTTGCGGACATCGAAAAGCTGCCCTTTACCACGAAGGACGACCTCCGGGAAACCTTCCCCTATGGGCTCCTGGCCTGTCCTAAGTCCCTTATTGAGGAAATCCATATGTCATCGGGAACCACCGGGATCCCTGTGGTAGACGCCTATACCCATAAGGACATCGAAATATGGGGAGAGTCCATGGCCCGGACCATGGCAGCGGCGGGGTGTACCCGGGACGATACGGTTCAGAACTGTTACGGGTACGGCCTTTTCACCGGAGGGCCCGGGGCCCATTACGGAGGGCGGGTATTGGGGGCAAATATTTTGCCCATGTCGTCGGGAAACACCGCCCGGCAGCTCCAGGTAATGCAGGCCTTTGGGTCTACCATCCTTACCTGTACCCCCTCGTATGCCCTGTATATGGCGGAGGAAGCGGAAGAGGCGGGGATTGATTTAAAAAAACTTCCCATAAACAAGGGATGCTTTGGGGCCGAACCCTGGAGCGAAAATATGCGGAAGGAGATCGAGGCCCATTATGATATGAAGGCCTACGATATCTACGGACTTACCGAGATCATCGGACCCGGGGTGGCCTTTGAGTGCGAAGCCCAGAACGGGCTCCACATCAATGAAGATCTTTTTTATCCGGAAATCATCGATCCCCATACGGGAAAGACCCTGCCTTGCGGGGAAAAGGGAGAACTAGTCTTTACCACCCTGACCAAAGAGGGGACCCCCCTGATCCGTTACCGGACCCGGGACATAACCTACTTTATGACCGAGCCCTGTTCCTGCGGCAGAACCACTATCAAAATGCACCGCCTTTTCGGCAGAACCGACGATATGCTCATCATCCGGGGGGTTAACGTCTTCCCCAGCCAGATAGAGCACGCCCTTATCGAAATTGAGGGAACCGAACCGCAGTACCTCATCATCCTCAGCCGGGGGCCATCCCATCTGGATGAGGTGGAACTGCAGGTGGAGGTAAAAAAGGAATTTTTCAGCGATGAAACCCGGGATCTGGAGGGGCTGCGGGCCAAGATCGAAAGCGTGATGAAATCCAAACTGCAGATCAGCCTTAAGGTTAAACTGGTGGAACCAAAAACCATAGAACGGTCCATAGGCAAAGCAAAGCGGGTTATTGACAACCGCAGGATATAAGGGGGAATTATGCAGATTAAACAAATATCGGTGTTTCTGGAAAATAACGCGGGCCGCCTGGCGGAGGTAACCAGGGTGCTTGCCCAGGGAGGCATCAATATCCGGGCCATATCCATCGCGGATACGGCGGATTTTGGTATTCTCAGGCTTATTGTTGATAAGGATGCCGAGGCCCTGAAGGTCCTTAACGCCGCCGGATTTACTACCCGGGAGACCAATGTGGTAGCAGTGGAAATTAACGACACCCCGGGGAGCCTGGCCCAGGTGATGGAGTTGTTCCAAAAAGCCAATGTCAATATTGAATATCTGTACGCCTCCCTGGAAGGGAAAACCGGCAAGGCGGTGGTTATTTTCAAGCTGGAAAATTTTGAAATAGGGCTTAAAATTATAGAAGACCATGGTCTGGCTATGATCGACCGTTTTTAAAATACTGAATGAACCCTCCCGCCCGCAAGGCGGGGTATGGGACTTCCTGCAAACCGAGGGGCAAAAAATGAAGATATTAATGGCTGCCAGCGAAGCTGTTCCTTACGCAAAAACCGGGGGCCTCGCCGATGCCGTATCCGCGTTATCTATTGCCCTGTCAAAATTGGGTCATGAGGTGAAGATCGTTATCCCCCGGTATTATTCAATAAACCGGGAAAAAATCACCAGGATGGAAGGCGCCCTGGGGGTTCCCATTGGGGGAGGTGAGGAATGGAGCGCCGTTTATACAGGAAGTCTGCCGGGGGCCCCTCTTCAAAACCCCATCTCCGTTTATTTTATCGATCACGAAAAGTTTTTCGGCAGGGACGGCATCTATGGGACTCCTGCGGAGCCTGATTTCCTTGACAACCCCCGGCGGTTTACTTTTTTTTCCCGTTCCGTGTTTCAACTGTGCAGGAAACTGTCCTGGTATCCCGACGTGCTTCATGCCCATGACTGGCCGACGGCCCTGGTTCCGGTTCTCCTTAAATTCGGGCAGCGGACCGGAGAATTTGCCAAAACCATTTCGGTGTTGACGATCCACAATTTGGGGTATCAGGGAATTTACAGTAAGGATAATTATTACTACACCAGGCTGGGGTGGAATGTTTTTTTTGAGGCCGGTTTAGACGACTGGAACATGATGAACTTCCTCAAGGCGGGGATCAACTGCGCCGACAAGCTGAATACGGTCTCCCCGAATTATGCCCGGGAAACCCAGACCCAAGCCCACGGGTTCCGCCTGGATGGAATGCTCCGGTACCGGTCCGCGGACTATTCGGGGATCCTCAACGGCATAGATACCGAAGTCTGGAACCCGGCCAAGGATAAGCTTATTCCCCAGCCCTACAGCATCAAGAACATGGAGGGAAAAGCCAAGGCCAAGGAGGCCCTGCAGCGGACCTTTGATTTGCCCGGGGATCCGCATATTCCGGTCATCGGCATGGTAACCCGCCTTACCGAACAGAAAGGGGTGGGCGCCCTGTTTGGCCCCTCCTACGGTTCCGCCTGGTCCATTTGCCGGGATATGAATATCCAGTTTATCCTGCTGGGTACCGGGGAAGCCTGGTGTGAAAATGAGGTCCGGAGCCTCTCCTCACGATTATCCAATTTTAAGGCCCGGATCGGATACAGCGAAGAGTTAAGCCACCTGGTGGAGGCGGGGAGCGACTTTTTTCTCATGCCGAGCCGTTACGAACCCTGCGGCCTCAACCAGCTTTATTCCCTTGCCTATGGAACCCCCCCCATAGTACGAAACACCGGAGGGCTCGCGGATACGGTGGAAAATTTCAACCAGCAAACCGGGGCAGGAACGGGATTCATGTTTGATGATCTTACCCCCAACGCTATATACGACACCA
>JAISOO010000106.1 GCA_031275595.1 Spirochaetaceae bacterium
GGCTGAAGCAGACCTTTGCCCAGCGGTACAACCGGCTGGACGGGCGGATCGGGCACATCTGGGGGGACCGGTACTGGTCGCGGATTCTGGACGGGGAGCCTGAGCTGGTGGAGGAAGTATCGGCCGGGGACCTTGGGATTTGGAACCATGGGGTCAGCCCCCAAGGTGGGAAATCAGCGGCAAACCCCGCTTTTCCCCCTAATTCCCCCCGCCATTTGGCCCCCGCGCCCGGCTAAACCCCGGAAATCCGCTCCGGCCCCCGAGCCAACCATCGTTTCCGTCCCAAACAAAAGCGCCCAACGGGACAGATCCGTCCTCAACAGGCAGGACCCCTGCATTGCGGGTCAAATTGAGCACTCTGCTCCGCGGTATCTGAGGCGTTGCGTTATTTGAGCCGGAGCCTGGTATTAAACCAGACGCTCGCATACGGTTTACCTCAGAAATCCCTCTGGCGATTTTTTTTCAAAAACAGTATGAGTTTACGGCGGTTTTGACGGGGAAAAAGTAAACGCCCTGGCCCGTCCGCCCCTGCCGATCTTCTCCTCTATCCCCAAGTATGGTACAGTTTCCTATGACTACGCGGGAGCGGCTTAATAAAATTGCCCGGGAACGTATCCTTATCCTCGACGGCGCCATGGGGTCCATGATCCAGGGTTTCCATCTTTCCGAAGCCGATTTCCGGGGGGACCGGTTCGCCTCCCACCAGAGGGAACTGGCAGGGTGTAACGACCTCCTCTGCCTTACCAAACCGGAACTTATCACGGGGATCCACGAGGCCTATCTGCAAGCCGGGGCGGACATCATTAAGACCTGTAGCTTCAATTCCACATCGGTGTCCCTGGCCGATTACGGCATCGGGGAGCTGGCCTACGAGATCAGCGCCGCGGCGGCGAGGCTTGCCCGGCAGGCCGCGGACAGGTACGCCGGCCCGGAAAAACCCCGGTTCGTGGCGGGAAGCATCGGGCCCACCGCCAAAAGCGCCAGCATGTCTCCGGATATCGATGATCCCGGCAAACGGGGGGCCGCCTGGGACGAACTGGAAGGGGCCTATTACGAAAACGCCCGGGGGCTGCTGGACGGCGGCGCCGATATACTCCTCATCGAAACTGTCTTCGACACCCTCAACGCCAAGGCGGCCATATCCGCCGTCAGCCGCATCCTTGGGGAACGGGGCCTCCCGGCCTTTCCCCTGATGATCTCCGCCACAGTCTCCGATACCGCGGGCAGGCTCCTTACGGGGCAGACCGTGGAGGCCTTTTTGATCTCGGTACTCCACGCCGATCCCTGGTCGGTCGGCCTCAACTGTTCCTTTGGCGCGGAACAGCTCCAAAAGCCCCTGGCCGGCCTGGCCGCCTTCGCCCCCTGCCTGGTCAGCGCCCACCCCAATGCGGGGCTCCCCAACCAGTTGGGGGCCTACGACGAGACCCCCGAATCCATGGCCGCCCAGGTGGAAGCCTACCTGCGGAAAGGGCTGGTGAACATCCTGGGGGGGTGCTGCGGTTCCACCCCCGCCCATATCGCCGCCATCGCCGCCAAAACCCGAAACCAGGCCCCCCGGATTCCCCCCAGGCCGCGGCCGGGCACCTGGCTTGCGGGGCTTGAAAGCCTCCCGGTAAACCGTGAGAAGGGGCTCACCATCATCGGTGAGCGGGCCCACGCCCCGGGGAGCCGAAAATTCCTGGGGCTTATCCGGGAGGACAAATACGGCGAAACCCTGGGCATGGTCCATGAGATGATAGACCAGGGGGCGGCGGTGATCAACGTCTGCATGGACGATCCCTTTTTGGATGCCCGGACCGCCATGACCCGCTTCCTGAACCTGGCCCTGTCGGACCCGGACATAGCCCGCCTCCCCATCATGATCGACAGCTCCCGCTGGGAAGTGATCGAGGCCGGCTTGAAGTGCCTCCAGGGCAAGGGGGTCGTCAATTCCATAAGCCTCAAGGAAGGGGAGAAGGAATTCCTCAAAAAGGCCTTTCTCGCCCGGACCTGGGGCGCGGCGGTGGTGGTGATGCTCTTTGACGAAACAGGCCAGGCCGCGTCCTATGAACGGAAAATCGAAATTGCCGGACGGGCCTATGCCCTGCTTACCGGCCGGGGCTTTCCCCCGGAGGACATCATCTTTGATCCCAATGTGTTTGCCCTGGCCACGGGGATCCCCGAACACGACCGCTATGCCCTGGATTTTATCCGCGCCTGCCAATGGATCAAAACCCACTGTCCCGGCGCTCAAATTTCCGCGGGGGTTTCCAACCTCTCCTTTAGTTTCCGGGGGAATGAAAGGGTCCGGGATGCTATGCACCGGGTTTTTCTTAAACACGCGGGGGAGGCGGGCCTCTCCATGGCCATCGTCAAGGCCGGCCTCATCCCCTATGGCATGATAGATCCCCCCCTGCGGCAGGCGGCGGAGGATGTCATTTTATGCCGGGGACCGGCCCCGGCGGAACGGCTCCTCGCCCTGGCGGTGGAACTAACGGAAAAATCCGGAGGGGCAAAAAGGGGGGACCAAAAGCCCCGGGCCCGGGCGGACCTTTCCCCGGAGGACCGGATCCTCCATGCCATGCTCACAGGCCAGGACGACTCCCTTGACGAGGATCTCCGGCTCCTGCGGTCAAAATACGCCCGCTCCCTGGAGATAGTTGAGGGGCCCCTGATGCGGGCCATGGGGGAAGTGGGGAACCGCTTTGGGGAAGGGCGGCTTTTCCTTCCCCAGGTGATCCGGAGCGCCCGGGTAATGAAAAAGGCGGTAACCATCCTGGAGCCCTTTATCGAGGCGGAAAAAACCGCCGGAAAGGACAGGGGCAGGATCCTTCTCGCCACGGTGAAGGGGGATGTCCACGACATCGGAAAAAACATTGTGGGGGTGGTGCTGGGCTGTAACGGTTACGAGATCCTGGACCTGGGAGTCATGGTGCCCCTGGAGCGGATCATAAAAACCGCGCGGCAGGAACGGGTCGATCTTATCGGTCTTTCCGGGCTTATCACCCCCTCGCTGGATGAAATGGTCAAAGTTGCCCGGGAAATGGAAAAACACAAGCTGACCATACCGCTCCTCATCGGCGGGGCCGCCGCCAGCCTTGCCCACACGGGCCTGAAGATCGTTCCGGAATACTCAGGCCCCGTGGTGTATATCCCCGATGCAAGCCGTTCCGCCGGGGCGGTCCGCGCCCTCCTTTCCGAGGCGTCCCGGCCCGGCTTTTTGGAAGAACTGGCACGCAGTTACCGGGAAGCGGTCAGCCGCCACCACTCCATCCGGGCCCGAATAGAGCTGCTCCCCCTAGAGAAGGCCCGGCAAAATAAAATTCCCCCGGACACGGGGTCAGGCCCGGAACCGCGGCTCCGGGGAATCCGCGCCTTTCATGATTATCCGCTGGACCGGATAATCCCCTATATCAACTGGAAAGAATTCCTGCGGGCCTGGGATCTGGCTTCCCGGGAAAAAACCCGCCCCGCCCCGGAACGGGAAACGGCGGAAATCCAGCTGCTGGGGGACGCAAAAACCCTTTTGGATCAGGTAGTTTCCCGGAAAATACTAAAACTCCGGGGGGTTCTGGGTTTTTTCCCGGCCTTTTCCCGGGACGAGGACCTGTTCATCGGCGATCCCGGCGCCCCGGAACCGGGCCCTGAACCGGGAGCGGCGATTGCCCGGTTTTCCTTTTTGCGGAGCCAGGAAAAAAAACGCGCCGGCCTGCCCAACCCCTGCCTGGCCGACTTTATCCCCCCGGCGGCGCCCGGCGGGGCCCCCGGCTGGATCGGTCTTTTCGCCCTGAGCGCGGGTTTCGGCCTGCCGGAGGCGGAAACCGCCTATAAACACGATGACTACGGAAGGCTGCTCCTTGCCAGCCTGGCAAACACCCTGGCGGAGGCTTTTATTGAGGAGCTGCATCTGCGGGTACGGCGGGAGCTGTGGGGTTACGCCCCGGAGGAAAACCTCTCCCCGGAGGAGATTTTCCGGGGAGCCTACCGGGGCATACGTCCCGCCTTTGGGTATCCCGCCTGTCCCGATCACCATGATAAACGGATATGTTTTGACCTCTTGGGGGCCCGGGAAAATTGCGGGCTGGAATTAACCGGTACCGCCATGATCGTCCCCGCCGCTTCGGTATGCGGTATGTTTTTTTCCAGCCCCCGGGCCTGCTATTTCGGCTTGGGAACCATCGGGGAGGATCAGCTGGCGGACTGGGCCGCCCGAAAGGGGATCACGGTCCAGGAGGCCCGTCGGCGCGCCGGCAAACTGTAGGGCACGCAAGCCTCCCTTAGCTTTTAGAGCCCCCCTGATTGGCTTTTTTTGCCTCTTCCCGCGCTTTGAGGGACGCTTTAAAAAGGGCGGTGGTATCCACCTTATCATCCACCCCGTAAAGGGGGCTGGTCCCTTCCCCGCCGACGCTACGGAACAGGGGCTCCGAGGCGTTTTCGTAGGCCCAGCTTTTTTCATTGTTGACGATATAATCCAGCACCGTGATAACCGACAGGGTAAAAAAGACAAGGGCCGCGTTGTTCCGCTGTTTGGGGTTCTTTAAAAGCGCGTCAAGCCTGATCGAAACGGGATTCGCCACCTGAAAAACATAGGGCTCCCAGGGATTGTCAATGCCGTCACAGGTCACCATTTTTTCCGCCCCCCCCTGCTTGTTGCCCTGCTCTATCCCCGCCGCCACGGCGGTAAGATATTTACGCAGCCGTCTGATTTCGGGATACAGGGCGCTTATATCGCTTTTTTTAAAGGTCGGCGCGTAAAAGGACTCGAATTTATAATAGGGGAGAAAATAAAGCCGCTTTATACAGTGGAGTTCGTTTAACAGCCGCTTGGTGTAGTTGGAATTCCTGGATTCAACGGTGCTGTCCAAAATACGGCAATATTCCACCAGCCGGGGAAGATACTCCTTGTCAAAAATCAACTCCACATTGGTGTTCCACCGGTTGAGGGTGTTTCCCAGGGCTTCGTCGATCTTTTCGCCAATACCGTCGGAGCCGACCAGTATCCCGAATTTTATAAACCGGAGCCCAAAAAACAACTCCGTCAGGATCCGCATCAGGATCACCACCTGCTGGAGGGCATCCGTCGGGGCGATGAGATCGTAATTTTTCTGCAGATTAAATATATCAGAAAAATAGGGATATAAATCGGGAAACGAAGCGATCCGGTTCCACCCCGCCTTGGGGAAAAGCATTTCCAGGATCTGAAGCCCCCGTTCCACCGCCTTATGCTCCGAATCCGCCGCGGCTTGTTTCGCCTTTTTCTCCTCGGTTTCGGCCTCTTCCTCCTTCGGGGCTTCCGCTTCCCCCTCTTTCGGGGCGTTTTCAGGATGCGTATCCATTTCCGCCAGCAAAGGAGAAATATGATCCTCTTCATTGACCTCTATAAACGCCATAAACCGGTTTTTCCGTTCGGCAAAAAATTGTTCATAGTACAGAAATTTGTCCGACAGGAGTTTAAGCAGCATCGGATACAGGAGGAAGCGGATCTCCCGGCGGACTACCAACAGGGTGTTGAGGGAAACCCGGATAAGTTCCTGATATTTTTCCTTTGCCTCCACCGGATCTTCCAGGTACAGTACCCTGTACAGCAGCTTGTAGGCTTCCTTGATATGGCGCTCCATGTCCAGCTGCTCAAGGATAAAGAGCGGTTTATATACAGCCCGGAGTATATCGACAAATTCAACGACAACCGCCGTCCGGGGATGGGACTGAATTTTGGCTAAATCCGAAGCGATCCGCTCAATATTCCAGAACCGGATCGTATTCAATACGGTAAAAGCAAAAAACGAGGTCCTTTTCAGCTGTTCGCTGCGTTTTTTGTCATTCCGCGGAACCAGGGTACGGGTCGCGGTTACCATGGTTTCAATCTTTTTATAATAGTCGTTCATCCGCCGGTTAACAAAGGAGGGGCTTACCCGGTCGGGGATATGGCCGAAAACCGTCATCATGGAATGTAAAACCTGAAAGGAACTCTTTATGCCAAATTCCGGAGCGCCGGCATACCGGTCCATTTTAACCCGTTCCCAGTAGGATAACTTTATCGGCGCCGAGGGATCATCCGCGCCGGCGGAGGATCTTTTCCTGGGGGGCGCCTCCTTTGGGCGCTCCGGCCGCTGCGGGGACTCCCGCGCCCGCTGGTAGCCCGCCCCAGCCGCCTGGCGCCGTATCGGCGGAGCCTGGCGCCGCACCGGCTGCGGCTCCTTGGATCGCTCGACGCCGACCTCGCCGCCCAGCAGCTGGGCCAGCCGTTTGGCTTCCTGGGCATCAACATCCCCGAGTTTTTCCCGTACCCGGTCCAATTCGCCGGGCGCATAGATCGCGTTTTTTTTTGCCATTATCTACACCCGTAAATAAAGTTTCTCTCCAAGCCCCCACATATTTCGCACCGGAATCTTTTTCCCCTCGGAAGTTACCAACGCACCGTTGAAATGTCCAAGGGGCGTATCATATTCCGCCGAGGTAACCAGGATGTTAAAGGCCGTCCGCCGCGGCACCTGGGGAGTAAAGGTGAGATCCACCATTCCTTCTATATCCTGGATTACCCATTCCTTATCGAGCCCCGCGGGCATGGTAATTCGTACCGGCGGGAGGGGAGTCAAGCGGCCCTCTACCCAAAGGGCGTTCTCATTGTTTTTGTTCGTCTCCTTGGTCTGGTTCTCCGCGATACTAAACCCAAACCTGCGGTTTTCCGCGTCAAACCCGAGTCCCGTACACCAGACCGCGTGCATCCGGTAGGGAAAAAATCCCTTGAAATCCTCGAACAGCCCCATGGTTCTGTCCGGATCCAGGGAAATATGCCGGCCCCCAAAAACCATCTCCCCCCGGACCGCGGCAAGGACCTTGTACGCGTACATACAACGCCGCTCGGAAAAGGGCACATTGACCGCCATGGGGGTGGTCCTATTCCGGTCCAGATCATATTCCAGATGAGCCGTAAAAGAAGGCCGGTTCCGGGTCGCCGTAATATCCAGATCTATCTTTATGGTATTGGCATACAGCCAATTATGTATACGGAAAAAAAACCCGTAGGACCGGCTGATAATCGAAGAATTGTACAGATCCCTGGGCAGCCGCCACCCGTTAAAGGGGATCACCTTTCTAAAATGCAAAAGTTCCTTGGTTTTTTTATCATAGACATACACCTGGGCCATGCGGTAATATTTCATATTGGCCAGCATCGCCTCAAAAAAGAAATCATCATCGTTTATAATAAAAGTGTTCCACTCCTTTATCCGGTAATCCCGCATCCACCGGGGAAGGGGAATGGAAAAAGGGCGGTGAATATTCAGGAGATCCACTTCGTTAAAAGCCGATATCCAGGTCCCCTGCAGAGGTTTTCCCTTTTCAATGGGAGTGCCCTGGGGAGCCTGTATTTCCCGTGTATACATGAGCCTTAGTATATCATATCCCGCGGGATAAAGTAAGGGATCGCGTTTACTTTTTGCTTTGCCCGCGGCATAGTCGAAAAAAGCAAAAAGCAAACGCGGCTTCGAGGGGGAAGATGCCGGCGCGGCCTGATGCCTTTTTCAGTTGCTGCAGCTCTTTTGGGGCCTACGCCGTGTTGCTTTTGTGATCAAACACGCTTTCGCGTGCATTTTCGGGCGGGGGGGCGCTGCCCGGCGGTGGAAGGGGGGCTGTCACTAAAAAAGAGGGGCAGACTCCAAGGGGCCTTTTTTCCGTTTTTTTGTTCCGTATTAAAGCAAAACGATGACTCAAGCGCATATACCGTATATGAGAT
>JAISOO010000176.1 GCA_031275595.1 Spirochaetaceae bacterium
CGGGTTTCGTAACTGCTCTTGACCAGGCCGATGTTCCGGTGCCCGCTGCGGTACAGATGCCGAATCGACCGGAAGACCCCGTCGATGTTATCCATGTCCACACAGTCGTAGGCGGAAAGGGGAAAGTAGGTATCGATGAACACGGTGGGCCGGGACAGTTCGTTAAACAGGTCCAGCTCGTGGGCCAGCAGCTCCGTCCCCAGCACGATGAAGCCGTCCGCGTTTATTCCCCGCTGGGAGGCGATGATGTCCTCTATGGGGACCTTGTTGAAAAACGCCACCTCCAGCTTGTATTTCCGCGCCTTGGTTACGGTCTCTATACCCTCCATATATTCCGTGATAAAGGCGTTGTGGCGCTCATTGATGATGTGCCCGTGTTTGGCGATCTTGAGGAGCTTGATGGTGATATTCTCGTTAATAATCTTATACCGCTCCGTAAAGGCGGTCTGATACCCCATACTCAAGGCGATATTGATGATCCGTTGCCGCACCCCGGCACTGACGCCGCTTTTATTGTTCAGCGCAAGCGAAACCGCGGCAGGTGAGACTTCCGCAGCCCTGGCGATATCTACGATGCGGGGAGACATGGTTTAAGCCTAGCCGGAATGGGGGAGGTTTGTCAATCAATTATTTACTAAAAATATTTAGTATGGTTTTAGTGATGATTTAGTGGTATTGTAGGAATTCTTGGGGATTTAAAGCTATTGAGCATTTCCCAAAACCCGGTTGGTGTTCGGAAATGCCCTTGAAAAAGCGGTCTCAGGCCCGCTTTTCCCAATAAATCTCAGGCTGCTTTCCCAAAACTGAAGTTTTGGGAAAGCCTCGATTAACAATTTTATCCCAAGCCGGTTCCAAAATCAGCCGGATTGTGGAACCGGCTCAACACTTGACATTCTTATTTATTAATGATACAAGATAGAGCCTTTTTCAAAACTCGGTTAGTTTTGGGAAAGCCTCGATAAACAATATTTAGTTGTGGCATAGAAACAACTAAAAATATTTAGGGTTTTATAAAATTAAACACCCTTTATGGAATAGCGGATGATCAAAATACTTTCTCCGTGCGGTATTCTGGGCTATGGGTTTCCCGATCGTTCCTTCGAGGCCGGATTAGCCGACAGCCCCGATGCGATCATCGTTGACGCCGGTTCCACCGATGCGGGTCCCCATAAGCTGGGCGCGGGGGTGGCCATTGTGAGCCGCCTTGCCGCAAAAAAGGATCTTAAACGGATAATCACCGGCGCCGCCTCCCTGAATATACCGGTGATTATCGGTTCCGCCGGGGGAAGCGGGGGCCGTACCCATGTAGCATGGACCCTGTCGATCATCGATGAAATTTGGCGGGAAGAAAAGCTTGGTCCTATAAAAACGGCGCTTATCCGGGCGGATATTCCCCACGGGGTCATTCTGGAGGCTCTTCGCGCCGGTAAAATTACCCCCCTGGGGGACCGGGTCCCGCCCCTGCGGGAGGAGGTTTTGGCCGAAACCACGGGAGTGGTGGCCCAAATGGGGGTGGAGCCTATTCTCAAGGCCCTGGATGGGGGGGCGGGACTTATTATTTGCGGCAGGGCCTATGATCCGGCCCCCTTCGCTGCCGTGGGCATACACCGGGGATACGACCCCGCCCTGAGTTACCACCTGGGCAAGGTCCTGGAATGTGGAGCCCTATGTTGCGATCCGGGAACCGCCAAGGATTGTATGATGGGGATTCTGGAGGAAGATTATTTTGAAGTGTATCCCTGCGATTCTTCCCGATGCTGTACTCCCCTCAGTGTAGCTGCCCATACCTTTTATGAAAAGGACCATCCCTATATTCACCACGGCCCGGGGATGGTGCTGGACCTGTCCCGCTGTGCCTTTACCCAGGGAAAAGGCAGCCGGGTCCGGGTTACGGGGAGTAAGGTGGAGGCGGTCCTTCCATATAATATTAAACTGGAGGGGGCCCGCCGGGTGGCCTATCGGACCTTGGTGATTGCCGGGGTCCGGGACCCCCTTTTAATCGGCCGGATTGAAGCCGTGGAAGCGGCGGTCCAAACAAGTGTGGCCGAACAGTACCGGGAGATCCCTCGGGACCGGTATTGTATTAACTTTTTCAATTACGGTAAAAACGGGGTTATGGGGGAATTGGAGCCTTCCAAACAAATACCCCATGAACTGGGGATACTTTTTGAAGTCCTGGCGGACACCCAGGAACTGGCATCCGCCCTGTGCGCATCCCTGCGTTCAACTTTTATGCACTACGGGTACCAGGGACGAAAGGCTACCGCGGGGAATTTGGCCTTTCCCTATGCCCCCAGTGACGTAGAATTCGGCGCGGTCTACGAATTTTCGGTGTACCACCTTATGCCGGTGGATGATCCAACCGCGCTGTTTCCCCTGGAATGGTGGTCCCCCGGCGGGGAAGCGCCGGGGTAAACCCGGAAAGGAGGACGGGATGGAACGGTTAGGGGATTTGGCTAAAGTACTGCGAAGCAAAAATTCAGGTCCCTTTCTTATTACTCTGGATGTTTTGTTTGACGACCCGGAACAGTACCGCCGGGTGGTACAAAGCGGCGTGATTACCCCGGAGTCTGTCTCCGCCGCCTATGGATTAGCCCTCGGGGATATCCGGGAGTTTGTCTTTTTTGAAGCCGCTCTGGGTATCAAAATTACCTATAATCGGGCCGTGTCTTCCGGGACCTCCGGCGACCGTGATGTGTACGGGGCCCAACAGCACGCCCCGTTGATGGAATTTCTCATCCCTGGGGAAAGAGGATCGGCATGAAAAACCATACGCCGGCTTTGCAGCATATACCGGTTTCCCGGTGGAAACGGTTGTGGAACGAACGGGTTCTCTACCTCATGCTGCTGCCCACCCTGTTGTTTTTTGTTATCTTCCGGGTCATACCCATTTTTAATATGCGCCTGGCCTTTTTTCAGTTCCGTGCCCGGGGGCCCTGGCAGTTTGTGGGGCTGCGTTATTTTAAGATGATCTTTACCAGTCCGGCATTTTCCCGGATCCTCCTCAACACCCTGATTATCAGCGTCATGAAATACATACTCCTTTTCCCGGGGTTTGTGATTTTCGCGGTTATGTTGAACGAACTGCGGCTTTCCCTGTTCCGCAAGTACATCCAGGTGGTTTCTTATCTGCCCCACTTTCTATCCTGGGTGGTAATCGCCGGTATTTGGATCAACTCTTTATCCCTTTCCGGCGGGGTAAACCAGATCCGCGCCATGTTTGGGGCCCCGGCGGTGGATTTTATGACCAACCGGGGGATGATCCGGTGGATATTGATGTTTTGTGAGGCTTGGCGCAGTCTGGGATGGGATTCGATTTTCTTTTTTACCGCCATCCTGACGATAAATCCTTCCCTTTATGAGGCGGCGGAGATCGATGGGGCAAGCCGTTTTATCATGATCCGTCGAATAATACTTCCCGCCCTGGTCACCCCCATGATCACCATTTTCATCCTGAACCTGGGGTTCTTTCTGGACGCGGGGTTTGATCAGGTATTAAACTTCTCCAATGCCGCGGTGGAAAGCACCATCGACATTTTGGATACCTATATTTACCGCATCGGTGTGGTGGAGGGGCAATACTCCCTTGCCACCGCGGTGGGTCTGATTAAAGGGGTGGTGGGGGTTTTTCTGGTATTGGGAACCCATATCGCGTCCAAGTGCTTAACCGGTAAAGGGGTATGGTGATGGCCCTGATAAGGCGAAAAATAACGATAGGCCAGATCCTGCTTATGCTCATCCTGGGCGTTCTGAGCCTCACGATGATAGTTCCCCTGTTGAATATATTGGCCAAGTCCCTCTCAAGCTCCCGGGCATCCCCCTCCATGGGGGGGCTCATCATCTGGCCCCGGGAATTGGATTTTATCAATTACCGTATCGTATTCCGGCATCCTATTTTGATGCCCGCCCTGTGGAATTCGGTGGTTATTACCGTGGCGGGGACCTTGATTAATATGTTTTTAACCGCCACCGCGGCCTATGCATTAACCCGCCCTCAATTAACCTTAAAAAAGCCGATCATGGTGTTTCTTATTTTTATGATGCTTTTTAATCCCGGGTTAGTGCCCGAATACCTTTTGATCCAGCGGATAGGACTCATGGGGAGCAAGTGGTCGGTAATCCTGGTAACTGCGGTCAACGTGTATTACCTCATCATTATGATGCGTTATTTTGAACAGGTGCCCCAGTCCGTCAGCGAAGCGGCCCTCATCGACGGGGCCGGCCACTGGCGTATGTTAGTTTCCGTTATTTTGCCCCTGGTCAAGTCCGGGATAGCCACCATTTCCATGTTTTACGCAGTGATCCGGTGGAATGAGTATTTTAAAGCCAGCATCTACCTGACCCGTAAATCCACCGATACGGTGCTGCAGGTTATACTCCGGCAATTTGTGGTATTGGGGGATACTATATCCATTCTAGGACAACAGAACATTTGGGATTACAATGAATTTGCCCGAGCTGATTATAACGCCCTAAAGGGGGCTACCATCATCGTAGCCATGATACCGATCTTATTACTTTATCCCTTGGTCCTTAAATTCTATACAAAGGATGTCATGGGAGGAAGTATAAAAGAATAACCACAGGAGGTTTAGTATGAAAAGGAATTTATGCTCTCTTTTTGTCCTCGCGCTGGGATTATCTGTCTTTTGGTTTGCCGGATGTTCTAAGCCCAAGCAGGAGCAGCCCCAGGATGTAAGCGCCGGAGCAGGTACGGGTATAGGAACCGCGGAAAATCCGGTAAAGGTGAGTTATATCAAAAAAGATGTGGATCCCATTACGGATACGGAAATAACCAAACAACTGGAACTTTTAATTGAGGAAGGTATGGCTTCCCAGGGTATGTATGTGGACCTGGAATTCCTCAGCGCCCCCACCGGGGCCTATGCCACGGTGGTACCTATTGCCTTCCGGACCGGGCAGTTTACCCCGGACGTGATTTATTTTCAGGGCGGCGATTTACCCATAGCCCAGGAAGGGCTGCTCACCGATTTAGGTCCCTATGTGGAAAAGTCCCAGTGGGTTAAGGGGCTTTTGCAGGATCACAACAAGGCGGCCATGGCAAACTACCCCTACCTGCTGTGGCTTGCCCCGCCCCGGATCCAGATCCCCGTTATCCGGGAGGATCATTTCCAAAAGCTCAAAAGTGCCCCGGCCCTGATGGCGGATCCCACGGTGGATAATTATTACGCCCTCTTTAAAGAACTCAAAGATACGGGCCTGGTTAAATGGCCCATTACCACCGACGGTACCATCCTTAAACTCGATGCGGTATTTAACCATGCCTTTGGGGTTACTTCCACGATTATGAAAAAGGATGGCGTCTGGATGTATTATCAGGCGACAGACGAAAATAAAGACAAACTGGCCTTTTACGCGAAACTCTTTCGGGAGGGTCTTTTGGACAATGAATACGTCACCAAAGCCTGGGATACCATGGAACAGGCCTTTTATGAGGGAACCGCCGGCTGGGTTTCCGGGTCCGCCGGGGCGGTGATCGACGTGTATGACAACAAGATGTTTGAGACCCAGGGGGTACATCTGGTGGTACTGCCCCCGGCCACGGGGATAAGCCAAGCCTATCAGAGCCTGGACGTTTCCAAGGAACCCCGGGGATTCGCCATCAATGCGGATTCCCCGGTTAAAGACGCTGCCTGGGCGTTCCTGGATTTTATGGCCAGTCCCCAAGGCCGGGTCTTGGATAAACTGGGGCTGGAAGGGATACACTACAACAGGGTTGACGGTAAATATGTCCTTAGCCCGGCATATTCTTCCTGGTGGGCCCGGGTCCACGAAGGGTTCAACGGCCTGGATACCTCCAATGTGGTGGGGGATGTGATGACAAAGGCCGGGGCAGCTTCCCTGGAAGCCGCTTCGCGATACTTTAGCCCGGATACCAATGTAGTGCTTCCTGAACATCTGGTACCCCTCAAGGACGCCATGGATAAACTCTACCTGGAGTATTCCACCGATATAATCCGGGGGGTCCGGCCGGTTTCCGACTTTGCCGAATTTGTTACCAAATGGAACGCCAGCGGCGGCGTCCAGATCAGCGAATATTTGGCTACGGTACTCAACTAGGAGCCTGTTGCACTTGTGGATTTTGTATATGAGCCGGTTTCAAGACACGGCTGGTTTTGAAATCGGAGCCTTTCCCAAAACTCGGTTAGTTTTGGGAAAGGCTCATCGGTTTTGGAAAAGCGGTAAAACCTCCGCTCCTTTCTTCCAATGCCCGATTGCCGGGGCTGTGGGAGTTTGTCGGGCAAACCGCAGCCTGGTTAAGGAATATATATGACCGATTTAGAATACCTTACCAAGGTCTACGCGGGTTTTTTGGGCATGAATATCGGGATCCGTTTAGGGGCCCCGGTGGAACCAACCCTGTGGACCAGCGACAGGATCAAACGTTTTTACGGTGAAATTACCGGGTATGTAAAGGATTTTAAAAATTTCGCCGCCGATGATGATGTGAACGGGCCGGTCTACTTCTTCCGGGCCCTGGAGGACGGGGCCTTTGACCGGGGTCTTCGGTCTCAGGATGTGGCCGAAGCCTGGCTGAACTATACCCGGGAGGGGGTGGGTATGTTTTGGTGGGGCGGGTACGGGATCAGTACCGAACATACGGTCTACGAAAACCTCAAACAGGGGGTGGAAGCCCCCCGGTCCGGTTCCATGGTCACCAATGGTAAAACCCTGGCGGAACAGATCGGGGGGCAGATCTTTATCGACACCTGGGGTTTGGCCTGTCCCGGCGATCCCGGGGCCGCGGCGGAACTGGCGGTTACCGCCGCGGCGGTTTCCCATGACGGCGAAGCCTTGCACGGGGCGGCCTTTATCGCCGCCTGTATTGCCGCTGCCTTTGACGGACCCTGCCGGGACCGGATTTTGGATACCGCCCTGGGTCAGATTCCCCCGGAAAGCGTTTACGCCCGGGTGGTCCGGGGGGTTCGGGAATTTCACCAGAACCATGGCGGCCCCTGGCGGGACTGCCTGGCCTATTTACAGGAAAACTGGGGATACGATAAATACCCTGGTACCTGTCACATCATCCCCAATGCGGGGGTATGCGCCATGGCTCTGATATACGCCGGGAGTTTTTCCCAAGGTATCGAAATAGCGACCATGGCCGGCTGGGATACGGACTGTAACGCCGGTAATGTGGGGACCATTCTGGGAGTGGCCTACGGGATAGGCGGGATCCCCGAAGCTTACCGGATTCCCGTCAACGATGGGGTGGTTCTTTCGGGCATTTCCGGGAATCTTAATATCCTGGACATTCCCAGCTATGCAAAAAAAATAGCCGCCGCCCATTACCGGCTGCGGAAAAAGCAGGTTCCCGATCTGTTGCGGACCATCGACGGGACCGTGGATTTTGATTTTCTCCTCCCCGGCTCAACCCATAACCTGCGTCTTTCCAATCCCAATGCCTGCCGGGCCCGGCATAAGCCCCAGGGGGGAGTGGATAATTCGGGCGCCCTGGAGGTCCTCTTTGACCGCATGATCCGGGGGGAAAGCTGCCGGATCTACTACAAGCCGTTCTACCGCCGGGAGGATTTTGATGATGAACGGTATATGCCTGTTTTTTCTCCCACCATTTATCCGGGGCAAACCGTTCATATCCGTTTTAGGCTGGAACGGATCAGCGGAGAAAGCGTTTCCCTAAGCCCCTATGTACGGAACACCACCACCACGGCCTGTATTCCCCTGGGGGGAGCCATATACAAGGACATGGACTGGCATGAACTCACCTTTACCATACCTCCGGAGGATCCCCGGCTTGTGGGGGCCATGATCGACGAGGCGGGCCTTATCTTTGAGGCGAACTCCCCGGCAAAAAATAAGGATCTGGGCTGTCTGTATATTGACCGTTTTACCGTGGAGGGCAAGGGGCACTATACCATTGACCTGGCCCAGCAGACCAAGGAATTTGGTTCGATAACCCCCTTTAGTCATAATCGGGGCGCTTGGAACCTGGAGCGGGACCCCTCAGGCACGGTGTATATGGAGGCCATGACGGCGGACCGGGGGGAGGCCATGACGGGGAACTACTATATGCGGGACCTATCCCTGGAGGGGACCCTGGTTCCCCATAACGGGGTATCCCACCTTACGGGGCTGCGCATCCAGGGTGCCCGCCGGGGGTATTATGCCGGATTCGACGGCGCCGGTAAGGTATCCATACTGAAACACGACAAAACCATAACAGAATTGGTGTCGGTCCCCTTTCATTGGGAATACGATAGACCCTACCGTATACAGTTTGAAGCCCGGGGGGAGGAACTCAGGGCGGCCATAGACGGAACTTGGCTTTTAAGCTGCCGGGACCGTTCTCTGGATCACGGGATGGCGGGATATGCCCTATACGGCATGGGACGCTGTGGATTCGGCAATCTTATTGTGCGGGAGCTTTGAGGACACATGAAAACACGAGAGGATCTGATCAAAAACCCAGCCCTGGCCCGGGAAAAGGCGCTGGGGGCCCTTATCGGTTTAGCCGTTGGGGATTCTCTGGGGGATGCGGCAAGAACCCAGGCCAACCGGGAGACCTACGGTATCACCACCGATTTTAACCCCGGGGCATCCTGGAGTACCGACGACACCGAATTTGCCCTCCTTACCGCCAAAACCCTGATCTCCTATGGCGGGGTTTTAACCGGAGAAGCGGTGGTGAGGGCCTGGTTTGAGGATGTGGTGGTCCAGGATGAATACAAGCGGGGCGGGGCCAGTGAGAAAGCCGCGGCGGATAACCTCCGGATGGGACTCCGACCCCCCCTTTCGGGAAAATTCAGTACCTTCCATATGAGCGACGGCGCGGCCATGCGGATTTCGCCGGTGGGTATCATTAAAGCCGGCGATCCCGAAGGGGCCGCCGCTCTGGCGGAAATCGATGCCTCCGTAAGCCACTACGGAGACGGTATCTGGGGCGCCCAGGCCGTGGCCGCAGCGGTGGCGGTGGCCATGGTTGACGGCGATATAGAAGAAATTATCAGTACCGCCATGAAATTCATCCCTTCCGACAGTTGGCTGTACCATAATTTGACCGTGGCCTTTCGGCTGATTGAGGAAGCCCGGGGGAACATTTTGGACTGCTGGATGCCCCTCCATGACCGTCTCCGGGCCAGCGCCTGGGCCACTACCGCCGAAGCCATTCCCGCGGCATTTGCAGCCCTAAAGCTGGAACACCGGGACTTTAGAAGCGGCCTGGTCCTGGCGGCCAACTTTGCCCGGGATGCCGATACCATCGGGGCGGTGGCCGGATCCATCCTGGGGGCTAAATACGGCCTTTCCGCCATACCCCCGGCCTGGGTGGAAAAGGTCCGGTACCCCTCGGGAACCTGTCTGCAATTCACCAAGGGCCTTGATCTGGCAGCCGTTGGAGAAGACCTGGCCGCCCTGATCAGATAGACGGGATAAATCATCCTGTGGTCGTCCGGGTTGTGCCGATAAAAAACCCGGGAGCAAGATCCTGGGTATCTTCGCTGGAGAAGCAATTTATTGTATTGGCCGGGTCCATACCCTGCTTTAAAAATCGGCTTGTAACAGAGGCTTTCCCAAAACTTCAGTTTTTGGGAAAGCAACCTTAGATTTATGGGAAAAAGCGGGCTTTAGACCGCTTTGAATACCCCTATCGCGTGATTTACATTCACCTGGTACTTCGTCTCTATTCCCCATCTCCGGTGGTACAATTCCTTGAACTCCTCATATCCAAGAACCTCGGCTCCGATATTTGTTATCAACGTTTCAAGCTCCCCATGGTCCAACGTTATGCGGATCACCCGTACCTTCTGCCCCTTCTTCCCCAACCGCCCAGCCTTCCCGCTTCTTCGGCATATCCTTTTCCCGGATAAATTTCCCCGGTATCCTCATCACATACCTTATCTCTTTATCCTGCAATGATTTAATCAGTTCAGGGGACGGATACCCGCGGTCAAAAATAATGAGTTCCCTCCCCCGCTCATAGCTCTCAAGCCCCACAAGCGCCCGCAGGTGTTCCTCCGCCATTGCCCGCTCGTTCCCGCTCACCGGCCCTATCTTCGCATCCACCATAATGTCGTTCTCAAGGTCGTATAGCAGTGATACCAGCGCCGTTGCCGCCGTCCCCTCAGGTCCCAGTCCCCCATAATACGCTGCCAACTCAAGGTCTGAGGGCAGTTGGATAAAACTTCCGTCCACGGCCATAATCCGGAATCCCCGCCACCGCTCCCATTCCTCATGGTACGAACCGGTGACGCTTGCCTGGAACAATTCCTGGAGAGCCTCCCATCTGATCTTTTGCCGGGCGGCGCTGAAGGCTTGCCGGCTCATATGGATATGCCCTTTCCCGATCTGCGGAAAAAATCGTGCGAGCGCGTTTTGGGAACTTTCTTTTACCATCCCCAGCATGAATAGATTAATTCCGCAAAGCTCATTTTCCGCTTCCGGGTGAAGTCCTGTTCCCGTTTCTTGGCCCTCATCTCATAGGCTTTTTGTCTCATTAATCCTATCAACGTTTCAACACAGTTTTTTTCCCATAATAATTCCTCCCCTTCGTTATTATAGCATAATTTTCAGCCTAAGGGTGCTTAACTTGTTGACAGTGGGAATTTCCCCCCGTGAGCGGTTCTGGAATTCCCTGCCGGAGGAGACAAGGAACCGAAGGTTCCCGGCTCCGGAGGCGACTCTACAGGCTAGGAGCCTGTTGCGCTTGTGGATTTTTTGCATCGATATGCAAAGAATCCTCGATTATCGGGCTCCTTTATGCAGTTTGCAGGGTATAAAAATTCACTTTTGTGAATTTTTATACGATTTTGCGCTGAAGCGCAGCAAACTGCTAGCGAACGGGGGGAATTTTCCCTCCCCCGCGGGCTTCGCCGATAAGGCAAAAAGCAGCCGCGCCGGCCTTGCGCGGCTTAACCTTTCCCCTCCAGGGCGGCCCGGAGTTCCCGCCGGTCTATGCCCCAGCTGCGGCCGAACTGTTTCAGGAGCCGGTCCGAGAGGGCCAAAAAGCGCCAGAACGCCGGCTCCCCGGGGGGCAGCAGGGCCGGAACCAGGTCGTCAAAGGCCCGCCGGTTAACGATGAGTTCCCAGAACCGGGCGAAGTTCCTGATCCGGGCCAGGTCCGGCCCGGGGAGGGCCGCGGTTGCCCGAACCTCGTAGGGGGGGTCCGGGGCGTAGTCCATGCCCCAGGGGCCGTTGTGCCGGAGTATGGGCGTCCCGGGGAGGCCCTTCAGGATACCCACCTGGATCTCCGTGGGCCGGACCTGCCAGAGCAGGTCAAAACCCCGGGCAAAGGAGGCCAGCCCCTCCCCGGGCAGGCCGGCGATAAGGTCGGCGTGGACAATGGCGTTGGTTTTCTCCCGGAGAAAGCTCAGAACCTCCAGTTCCTGTTCCGGGTTTCCGGGCCGGTTTATGAGCCGGGAGGTTTCGGGGTTAAAGGTCTGTATCCCGATTTCCAGCCGCAGGCTGCCCGGCGGGAACCGGGTGAGGGTTTCCCGGAGTTCCGGGGGAAACCGGGAGGGAACCATCTCGAAGTGGACATACTCCGGGCCGGCCGAGGAAGGGCCCAGCCATTCCAGGAAAAATTCCATAATCCGCCGGGCCCGGCTGGTATCCAGGTTGAAGCTCCGGTCCAGGAACTTAAAGGCCCGGCCCCCTTGCCTGATCAGGGCGGCCATGCCGCCCAAAAAGGCGTCCAGGGGGAATTCCCGGACCCTCCGCTCCCCGCCTGGGGGAACCGAACTCTGGCAGAACTCACAGCCAAAGGGACAGCCCCGGGAGGCCTCCACATAGATCAGTTTCCCGCGGAGATCCTCCCCGGTGTAGAGCCGGTAGCCCGGATCGATGGCCGCAAGGTCTACCGGCCGGGCCTCGATGATTTTTCCCTCGACCCCCCGCACCGGGGGCAGGGCCCGGATCAGCCCCTCCAGGGTTCCCCGGATACCCGCCTCATCCCGGGGTCTTTCCAAAAGCAGGCCGCAGAGTTCCCGGAAAACCGCCTCCCCCTCCCCCCGGATCACCCAGTCGGCAAGCCGGACAATTTCGGCTTCCGCGGGCAGGTAAGAAACCTCAGGCCCCCCCAGGACAATTACCGGGCGGCCGCCCTGGGCCTTCCACGTTTTTTCCAGGGCCCCCAAAAGCTCCAGGGTCCCCTGATGGTTCCAGATGGATACGGAAATCCCCAAAATCCGGGGCGCCGCCCTCAGGACGGGCCCGGTTTTCTCCGCCAGGGGCTGGCGTTGGGCGAATTCCAAGATCTCCGCCCGGTTTTCCAGCCGCCCCAGGTTGGCCTTGAGCAGCCGGAGCCCCAGGGAGGGGTGTATCCACTTGGCGTTAATGGCGGCAAGCAGGATATCCAAGCTAACAGGGGGCGCCCGAACCGCCAAACAGGTCCAGGGTGCCGGTCCGCCATTCTTCCCTGGCATCCATCACCAGCCGCTCCACATCCTGCCAGGAATCGGCCCGGGGACCGGGAAGCGTCCGGTTGGTGGAATTGGTGAACACGATGGTCCTGCATCCATGTTCCCGGAGCCGGCTGATGTTGGAAGGGGCGTCGTCAATATACACATGGGCTCCCACCGCGCCCTTGTCGTTCATAAAGCACAGATCCCAGTAGGGGATATCGTAGCTGTCCAGCCAGTCAACGGTCTGGGTGATGGAGGTCCGGTGGGAATATTTGATAAAAATCCGGTGGGTGATAATGCGGATGCGGATCCCGTGATTGGAGAGCTTCCGCAAAACGGCCGGGGCGTCCCGGATGGGTTTCATGTCCCGAAAAAGGTTCCGCTGGGTTACGGCGAAACGGTGAAGCCGGTCATAGCCGCCGTATTCGGCGATCCCCCATTCGTCCAGCCCGTAACCGACCTCTTCGGTCAGGGCTTCCACCGGCTTGTTAAGCCACTCCGCGGCGATAATCCGCATGGTTCCGTAGAAATCCCCTACCACCCCGTCAAGGTCCACTCCCAGGATAAAACTGCTTTCATCCATACCGGCACTTCCTTTTTCAGAGCCCCCCGCGGCGGGCCCCGCGAGCTTTTCCCAAAACCCGGTTGGTTTGGGGAAAAGCTGAGGAAAAAGCGGTCCCAGCCCGCTTTTTCAGGTAAATTCAAGGGAGCTTTCCCGCAAACTGAAGTTTTGGGAAAGCCTCCCGCCTATAAGAATTTTGAAATGAGGATCACCATGCTCTGCCCCTTGACCAGGTAGACATCCGGCCGGGCGAGGGGGGTCTCTTTCCCCGGCGGGCTTATGTCCTCCGGGGAGGCGAGGCTGGTGTCCGCCGCCCGGACCCAGGTTTTTCCCTCCAGGGCCTCGCAGAGCGCAAAGGGGACCTGCTCCTTTCCGCCGTTGAACATGATAAAAAAGTCATTGTCATCCTGATCCGCCAGAATATCCGCCCGGCTGCCGTCCATCCGCAGGGCCAGGCAGGCATTCATCTTTTCCCAATCCGGGGAATTGCCCTTCTCGTCAAACCAGCTGATATCGGGGATGGCGTTGTAATTGCCGTCCCGGCCGGTATAGAATTCCGGGCGCATAAACCCATGGTGCCGCAGCCGGAAGGCTACCATTTCCTTGATGAAGCGGAAAAGGCCCTCGTTCTTTTTCAGAAAAGACCAATCGTACCAGGAGATTTCGTTGTCCTGGCAATAGGCGTTGTTATTCCCCTGCTGGGTCCGCCCCAATTCATCCCCCCCCAGGATCATGGGGGTTCCCAAAGACACCATCAGGGTCGCGACAAAATTTTTGATCTGCCGCACCCGCAGGGATGGTATCACCGGGTCCAGGGACGCCCCTTCCGCCCCGTAATTGAAACTGTAATTGGCGTCGCCCCCGTCCCGGTTGTCCTCACCGTTGTCTTCGTTGTGCTTATGGTTATAGGAAACCAGATCCCACAGGGTAAACCCGTCATGGCTGGTTACAAAGTTGATGGAATGGAAGGGCTTTCTCCCATCCCGGAGGTACAGGTCCGAACTCCCCGAAAGCCGGGTTGCCAGGTGCCGCACCTGCTGGGGATCGCTCCGCCAGTACCTCCGGATATCGTCCCGAAAACGGTCGTTCCACTCCGCCCAGCGGCCCCCGGGGAACCAGCCCACCTGATAGGCCCCGCCGGCGTCCCAGGCCTCGGCGATGAGCTTGGTGTTCCGCATCACCGGGTCTTCGGCGATCTGTTCCAGCACCGGGGGGTTTTCCATGAGCCGCCCCTGCTGATCCCGGCCCAGGATCGAGCCCAGGTCGAAGCGGAAGCCGTCCACATGCATCTCCGTTACCCAATAGCGAAGGCAATCCATGATCAGGGCCCGCACCACCGGATGATTGCAGTTGACCGTGTTTCCGCAGCCGGAGTAATTTTTATAGTACCGTTTGTTTTCATCCAAAATATAGTAGATCGTGTTATCCAGCCCGCGGAAAGAAAAAGTCGGCCCCCGCTCATTCCCCTCGGCGGTGTGATTGAAAACCACGTCCAGGATCACCTCGATGCCGGCCTTGTGCAGTTCCCGGACCATCTCTTTGAATTCCCCGACCTGCCCTCCCGGCGTCCTATCCCAGGAGTAGGAACCCTTGGGGGCAAAAAAAGCCGCCGTGGAATAACCCCAGTAATTTACCAGGGGCTTTCCGGTCCGGGGATTTATCCGGGGCAGCTCCCGTTCGTTGAACTCCTGGATGGGGAGGAATTCCAGGCTGGTAATACCCAGTTCCTTGAAAAAGGGGATCTTTTCTATTACCCCCCGGAAGGTCCCCGGATACCGGGCGCCTGAACTGGGATGGATGGTAAGGCCCCGGACATGGGTTTCGTAGAGAACGCTGAACCGGAGGGGGTAATTCAGGGGAAGATCCCCCTGCCAGTCAAAGGCGTCGTCGATCACCACGCACCGGGGCTGGGTGGCAATATCGTCCTTATACGAATAGGAAAGGTCGCCGGAGGGCTCCTGGGGGTTATAGCCCATGCTGGCCTGGAGGTCCCAGTGGTCAAAATCCGTCAGGGCCTTGGCATAGGGGTCGATCAGGGTTTTATGGATATTAAAGCGGAAGCCTTTTTCCGGCAGGTAGGGCCCGTCCGCCCGGTAGAGGTAGAGGGCGCCCGCCTTAAGGTCCCGAATATGACAATGCCAGACATCTCCGGTCCGGTTTTTTTGCCTGTCCAGTATAATTTCTTCATAGGCGCTGTCCGAGGCCGGCGACTCAAAAAGGATCAGGATCACTGAAAGGGCATTCCGGGAGAAAAGGGAAAAATTAACCCCGGTATCGGTCAACATGGCGCCTAAAGGAAGGGGCTTGCCATTCTCAACGATGAAACTACCAAAACTCATAGCTCCTCCTCTCATAATATAATAAAAAAAGGCATAAAAACGGAGGCTTTCCCAAATGCTTGGGTTTTTGGGAAAGCAGCCTTAGATTTCATATTTTGAACTTTTTTCAAAACCCGGCACTCTTTGGGCCGGTTCCACAACCCGGTTGATTTTGGAACCGGCTTTGAAAAAGCGTTATTTTTTCCGGGCCTGACGGAACAACTCAACAAAGTACCGGGGCTCAATGTTCCGGGCGCCCAGGGCATCCTTATATTCCAGGGGCATCCCCAGATCCAAAAAAGCAAAGCCCGCGCTCCGGAGGTACCGGGCCGTCAATACCATCTGAACGGTCCCGGCGTTATCCTCATCATAATACCCGGAATAACTGGTATACACCCTGCCCGCGATGATACCGAATTCACCGGCCTTTAATTCACCGTTCCGGTATACCCCAAAAGAAACGGGCCGTACCGGGGAATTGTCCAGGCGCCGGATCAGGCGGATGTTTTCCCGCAAGGGAGCGGTCAGCCAGTCATCCCCGTGCATAGCGACACAACGGTCCATAATCCGATCGAAATCCCTGCCCACCTCCAAGTTGTACCGGGACAACAGGGGCTTGAGGCTCCGCTTTACATGGAGGTCCTCAAAGAAAAGCACCGATCGGGTAAGGTGGAGTTTAGGGAGCAGGAGATAACAGGGGTCTTTACCCCCTTCCGTATCCGAAGGTTCCTCCTCAACTTCGGTAGACATGACAAGGAACCCCGCTGCCATAAGATCGGCGATAAATACCGGCTCAAAATCCGATGCCAGGCAGAATTCCTTAGCATAATCAATACGCAGCAGCTCATCGATGGTAAGATCCAGGTCGTCCTGAGGAAAGATCACCACGTAGCCGGTCGGGGTAAAACGAAGATGTAACGCATCCATGGATAGTATAGCATACCACGACTTTCGGGGAATCAACAACCCCGCTCCAGCATAGTATCGGCGTTTACGTTTAGATCCTTGAGAAACAGCCAAAAGAGCCTTTCCCAAAACCCGGTTGCTTTCGGGAAAGGCTTTGGAAAAAACGGCCCAAAGCCCGTTTTTTCCTCTAAATCTAAAGTTGCTTTCCCAAAAGCTGAAGTTTTGGGAAAGGCTCAAAATTAACGGCTTTTTAACCGCCAAGGAAACTGCTATGCAGTCAATTACATGAGCATGAGCCTCCGCGGAGCAGAGTTCTCAACTTGACCCATAATTCAGGGGGCCTTACGTTTCAGGACGGATCTTTCCCGGTGGGCGTCTTTGTTGAGGACGAAAACGGCGGCCGGCTCAGGCTCCGGGGCGGATTTCCGGGGGTTAGCCGGGCGCGGGGGCGAAAAGAAGGGGGAAATTGGGGGGAAAAGCGGGGTTTGCCGCTGATTTCCCACCATGGGGGCTGACCCCATAGTTCCAAACCCCACCGCCCCAGGCCGCCTTCTGTTCCCCAGCCGATACTTCCTCCACCAGCTCAGGCTCCCCATCCAGAATCCGCGACCAGTATCGGTCTCCCCAGATGTGCCCGATCCGCCCCGCCAGCCGGTTGTACCGCTGGGCAAAGGTCTGCTTCAACCACTGCATGATCGCCGGGAGCTCCAGCCCGTTCGCCGGCTTGATATAAAACCGCAGCCAGTCATCTTCCAAACGCAGCCCCAAAATCTCAAAATCGAACCGGCCCTTGGTTTCACGGAACACCCGGGCGAAAAGCGCCAGGGCCGTATACCGGCGGAAGAGCGGTTCCCGGTTGTTGACGCGGGTACGGATCTCGTACCACACCCCTTGTTTCAGCATTCGTAATGATCTCATATACAGTATATGGGCCTGACTCGTCATTTTGCTTTAACGCGGAACAAAAAACCGGGAAAAAAGCAAACGCCGATGCCCTGCCGCTGACGTGGGACCTTTGCTTTTTTTCCCGTCAAAACCCCCTTAAACCCATACTGTTTTTGAAAAGAGTTCTCCGCCAAGGCGAAGAAGGGCTGGAATTATGCTTCTTCCTTCTTCGACATTTTTTCATTTAATTGAGTCAGGTCCAAAACCCGGTTGGTTCTGGAACCGGCTTGGTTTGGGAAAAGGCTCGGAAAACAGGGGGTTCGCGGAACAGTTAGCCCGGCGGGAACGCCGGGCTAACTCACGGCGCCTCCCTTTTCATGGTATAGCTCACCGGGCCGCCTTCGGCGATCAAAAGCTCCGCTTTCGTTTTGAAGCCAAGACGGGATCTATCGGCCGGCATAATTTTGAAATCGGCTTTATAGAGCCTTTCCCAAAACCCGGTTGCTTTCGGGAAAGGCTTTGGAAAAAACGGCCCAAAGCCCGTTTTTTCCTCTAAATCTAAGGTTGCTTTCCCAAAAGCTGAAGTTTTGGGAAAGGCTCTATATTCTTTTCTTTTGCCAATCCTTCACCGGGTGCCGCCCTCCAGGCCCCCGGACACCCGTAATTCCGCCCGAAACACGGCCTGGCTCCCCTCCCGGCGCCGGCCCTCGTAGGCCGCGGCCGATTGAAACGGGGCATCGGGACCGGGAATGGGAGCGGTCCAAAGTTCAATGGCCTCCCCGCTTTTGATCTCGCTCAGATAGTTGATATCCAGCCGCATCTCGTCGGCCTGTTCCAGGAGCCCCGGGCCGGTAACATCCTGAATCCACTGAATGTACCGGGCATTGTTGACATGCCCGTTGTAATCGATGTCCGAATACCGGGCATGGCGTTCACCGGCCCGGGCCAAAGCGTCCCGGGTCTCCAGCGCCCCGGCCCCCCCGGGCAGGGCGTCCAGCCCTTCGTTCAGGGGCAGGGTGTCCATCACCGCCTGAGGCCGCAGGGGCCGCCGCTTTTCAATGTCCAGGATCAGCCAGTTGCTGCGGCCCCGGACTACGGGGGTATCCGAAGCGTCCCGGATATCGTAATCCCGAACCGCAAAAAGCCGGTCCCAGCCCCGGGGCCAGGACCGCACCGTAATAGTCTCCCCCCATCGAGGCCGGCGCTCCAAAAAAACCGAAATCCGGGACAGCACCCACCCCTGACCGGTCCGGGCCATAGCCTCCCGGCCGACCCCCAGGTTCTCCGCGTGGCTGATAGCCACCTCCTGAAAAAAATCAAAGGTAGCCGCCAGGGTCAGGCGGTCCGAGCGGTCTATGCTCCCAAAACGCAGGGGAAACGTTTCCTGCCAAATATCCATAATCACACTCCGTCCCTATCTTGACGCAAAAAACGGATTTTGAAAAGGGATTTAAGCCGTGTAATCCGGGCGCTGTTTAACCAGCGGAATTTACCTTGAAATTTGGGCGCATTTCCGGCACTTTGTGCCGGAAACCGGGCTTTCCGGGGCTCCGCTTCGCTCCGGCCCCGCCTACGGCGTGGCTGCTTTGCACCCCTCCAATCCCTTGCGCGCGCTCCGCGTTCGGGACAGGCGCCATGGCGGTTGCTTTTTGCCGTACCCGGCGAAGCCCGCGGGGGAGCGGAAATTTCCCCGGCTCACTAACCTGTAGAGTCCGCCTCCGCAGCCCGGGAACCTCCGGTTCCCTTGGTCTGCTCCGGCGGGGAATTCCAGAGCGGTGAGCCGGGGAAATTTCCGCTCCCCCGCGGCATGGCCCGGAAAGGCACAAAGCAACCGCCCTCAAGGGGGAAGACGCCGTGGGAGGGGAGCGCTGCCCGGCGAGGGCCGGATCCTCGGCGTTGCAGGGGAATTTCCGCTCCCCCGCGGCATAGCCGGAAAGGCAAAAAGCAACCGCCCTCAAGGGGGAAGACGCCGTGGGAGGGGAGGCGCTGCCCGGCGAGGGCCGGGTCCTCGCCGTTTACTTTTTGATCGTTAAAATTTTCCGTACCGGCACGTGCTCCGATCCCGGAGAAAAGTAAATGTCCTGCTATGTTTTAACCGTGCTATTGACGATCCGCGGGAAAAGATGTTTATTAAAGCCTGGATTTACTTGGGTTAAGCGGGGGTATATGCGGTTGAGAAATATGCCGGCGGGTGTTTTTTTGATGGTTTTTTGCCTGCTCCCTTTTTCTTTCAAAATAAACGCCCAGAATGTTCAAGCCTCTGACGCGGCG
Source organism: Spirochaetaceae bacterium (assembly GCA_031275595.1). The sequence goes on from JAISOO010000176.1 coordinate 19,323, forward strand.
GCCCCAATGGAAGCAATCGCGGGGGGAATTTCCGAATCGGAAACCGACTTAGAGGCCTTTACCCAAGACATCGAGAATGCTGTGGAACGGGAATCCGGAAACATGGGGCTGGTGATGCGCCTGGGCATAGCCGCGGGAATAATCATCGGCCAGATACTGCTGATTAGGCTTGTTTGGTTCTTCTTTAAACTCCTCAGCCGAAAGGTCCGGGTGTACGGGCAGACGAATTTCAAGCCCCTGAAAATAAAAAATTACCGCTTTTTGGATACCAAGCAAATATTGGATGTTATTTTCTTTTTATTAAAAATCGGGAAATACCTTATCACCATCCTGCAGCTTATCATCACGGTGCCCATTGTGTTCAGCCTCTTCCCCCTGACCGAACAGCTGGCCTCCAGAATTTTTGGCTATATCCTGACTCCCCTTAAACGCATAGGCATGGGGATCATTAATTACATACCTAATCTGTTTACCATCATTATCATCATCACGGTTACCCGGTATGTCATCCGATCCCTGCGGTTCTTTTCGACCCAGATTTCAAGGGGTAAGCTGGTCCTCCCGGGGTTTTACGCCGATTGGGCCCAACCGACCTTCAATATCCTCAGGTTCCTCCTCTACGCCTTTACGGTGGCCATTATTTATCCCTACCTTCCCGGCTCGGATTCCGCGATTTTCCAGGGGGTATCGGTCTTTGTGGGCATTATCTTTTCCCTGGGGTCCAGTTCCGCCATCGGAAACCTGGTGGCCGGGGTGGTGATCACCTATATGCGGCCCTTCAAAGTCGGCGACCGGATAAAACTAAACGACGTAACCGGGTTTGTGGTGGAAAAATCGCCCATCGTGATCCGGGTAAAAACCCATAAAAACGAATATGTTACCTTTCCCAATATGATGATCCTCAATTCCAGTATCATCAATTACAATACCTCCTCCGATGAGGATGAGGAGGGCCTGGTCCTTTACGCGGACATCACCTTTGGATACAGCACCCCCTGGCAAACGGTGCAGGCGGTTCTCATTAACGCAGCGCTGAAAACCACCCATGTCCTGGAGGAACCCAAGCCCTTCGTCCTCCAGACCGCCATGGACGATTTTTACGCAAACTACCAGATAAACTTTTACACCAAAGAGGTGGATAAAGTTCCCGCCATCTATTCGGACCTCTACAAGAACATCCAGAACGGCTTTCACGCCGCGGGGATTGATATGACCGTCTCCCACTTCCGGACCTATTTACCCTATGCGCCCTATGCGCCCCCGGCGGAGCCGGAGCCGGCAGACCCGCCGGCCGCCCCTTGAGTTTTTTTTAAAAGCCGGTTAGCTTTGAAACCGGTTCAGTTTTTGAGGAATTTCCTCCATTGCAAAGGAGCTGTCTATGTCCTCTATTTTTAAGCGCCGTTCGGTGCGGAATTTTTTACCGAAACCGGTAGAACCGGACAAAATAGAGCGGATCCTCCGGGCCGGATTCGAAGCCCCCTCTGCCCATAACCGGCGGCCCTGGGAATTTATGGTGATCACCGCCGAAGATGACCGGAAGGCCGTCGCGGCCATGAGCCCCTACGCCAAGATGACCGCAAAAGCGGCGGCGGCGATTGTTTGCTGTGCCAATCTGGACCTGGGAAATACCGCCGATGAAGAAGATTCCTGGTGGGTCCAGGACCTGTCCGCTGCCACGGAAAACATACTCCTTCAGATAACCGAAGAAGGTCTGGGCGGGGTTTGGCTCGGCTGGTATCCGGATAAAACCAGGGTTACGGCCCTTTCCCAGCGTTTCGGCCTCCCCCCCCATATTATCCCCTTTTCCGTCGTTGCCCTGGGATATCCCGCGGCGCCGGCGCAAGGCGCGGACCGTTTTGACCCTTCCAAGGTACATTACGGCGGTTACGGCGGCCCCCGGGCCTAAGCCCCGGTGCGCTTCAATCCGGAATTCGGGCGCATCCGGCCGCCCCGCCCCTTAGTAGGTAACGATCACCGCGTTAAATATCAGAGGCCCGGACCCGGTGTTTTTGACGCTATGGGAGCCGCCGTCCCCGGTGATCATCATGTCCCCTTTTTTCACCGGGGTTTCGACCCCATCGTCATCCACCGTACCGGCCCCTTCCAAAAAGATAAAATATTCCGTTTCATTATCGTGCCGGTGCCTTCCGATGGATGAACCCGGGGGAAGGATAAATTCCCCCACCAGCCGGACGTTTTTCCGGGTATTGTCTTCCGTTAAATGGGTAAAGGTCAGAACCCCTTCTCCATCCCGCATCCGTTCCCGCTGCTCGACCCGCATTTCATTCCGATGGATAACCATAACTTCTCCTCATTAAAATTGACGCGCCCCCGCGCCGGCATCCGCCTGATCCCAGGCCGGCCTCTTTATATTATGCCAGGCCATCCCAAAAAGTCAAACGATGGGAGGCCTTTTACCTGCCGAAAATTCCACATGATTCAGTTTGAAACAGCCCTAAAAAGCGTTATATTTGAAGCAGTTCCAAAATGTCAGATTTTGGAACCAGCTCATTTATCGTAACCGGGCTTTTTCAGAGCCAACCGGGTTTTGAAAGCCGCCGGTTCCAAAAGTTCACTTGTGCCCTGGGTTTCAAGGGCGGGGTTGTTGATTTTGAAACTGCCCCGGGGTTATGATATCGCGGATGGTTCGGATTGTAGAGCATCATTTCCATGGCTTGGTGGTACTATACCGGGTCCTGGTAATGGTGGTTTTGTTGCTGATTTTTATACTTCTCATGGGAACCCTGTACGGTCTGGTGATCCGCAGGCCTGTTACCGTTAACCGGGAGGCAGCCGGGGCGGACCGGGAGCGGCCGGCCGGGGTTTATAGCGGTGAGATTTTCACCGGTATCGGCAGGATCCGGGCGCTTTCCGCCGGTCCCCAGGCCGCCGCGGTGATCCTCTCGGTCGCCTTTCCCTATGCGCCGGAGGACCGGGCTTTTTCCGAGGAACTGGCCGCCCGGATCGGCCAGTTCAGGGGGATTACGGCGGAGTATTTCGCCGCTTTTTCCGCCGATGAACTGCGGGAAAAGGACGAAGAGGTGATAAAGGAAGAGCTGCGGCAGCGATACAACGCCATCCTCCGCCTGGGAAGTATAAGCCGGCTCTATTTTAATGATTACATGATTATCGAATGAGGCTTTGCTTCCTGGCGGAGACCGTATCACACCGCGAAGCGTACGGGATAGAAGCGGAAATAGGGGCTGCAGAAGAAGCGCAATGCGCCTCCGCGGCGCAAGCTCTCAACTTGACTCGCAATTCAGGGGGCCTTACGCTTCAGGGCGGATCTGTCCCCCTGGGCATCTTCGTTGAGGCGAAAAAGGGCGGCTGGCTCGGGGGCCGGGGCGGTTTTCCGGGGTTTAGCCGGGCGCGGGGGCCAAATGGTGGCTGGAATTGGGGGGGAAAGCGGGGTTGGCCGCTGATTTTCCACTTTGGGGGCTGACCCCATAGTTCCAAACCCCAGTGCCCCAGGCCCCCGTCCCCTTCCCAGCCGGCGCTTCCTCCGCCAGCTCAGGTTCCCCATCCAGAATCCGTGACCAATACCGGTCCCCCCAGATGTGCCCGATCCGCCCCGCCAGCCGGTTGTACCGCTGGGCAAAGGTCTG
>JAISOO010000036.1 GCA_031275595.1 Spirochaetaceae bacterium
TTGCGCTTCAGCGCAAAATCGTATAAAAATTCACAAAAGTGAATTTTTATACCCTGCAAACTGCATAAAGGAGCCCGATAATCGAGGATTTTTTGCATATCTATGCAAAAAATCCACAAATGCAACAGGCTCCTCGGCCGGGAGAAGATTCCGGAATATCGATGGGACTTGTCCGTCAGCCTGGTTGGTTGCCTCACAAGCCTTATAATTTCTCGCCTTCGGGCGGTGAAATGGCGGTGTTTTTAGCGGAATTTGTTCGGAACCTGAGGTTTCCGGACAACGCTATTGTAAGGAAATTGAAGTGGAAGAGAATGCTTTGTTGTGTATCCGGAAGGTCACCAAAATATTTCCCGGCGTTACGGCGCTCAAGGCGGTCAGTTTTGACGTCCGATCCGGCGAGGTTCACGGGCTCTGCGGGGAAAACGGCGCGGGAAAGTCCACCATCATTAAGGTGATTACGGGCGCCCATCCGCCTTCGGAAGGGGAGGTTTTTTTTAACGGCCAGAAGATGGAAAATATAACCCCCCATTATTCCATGTCCCTGGGTATCGCCTGTATCTATCAGGAACTGAACCTGGTGCCCCACATGACCGTGGCGGAGAACATATATCTGGGCAGGGAAGTGCTTAAGGGGAAAATGACCGGGCTGATTGACCGGGAAGGCATGAAACGGGAATCCCGCAAGGTGTTGCAGAGCCTTGGCCTGGACATCGATCCCGCCATGAATGTCGGATCCCTGGGGGTGGGCAAGCAACAGATGGTGGAAATCGCCCGGGCGGTCCGGGCCGAGGCAAAACTTATCATCATGGATGAACCCACCTCCTCATTGAGCGCCCACGAAGCCCACGAGCTGCTGGGAATTGTCAGGTACCTCAGGGGAAAAGGGGTGGCCGTTATTTATATTTCCCACCGCCTGGACGAAGTGAAGGAGATCAGCGACCGGGTGACGATTTTGCGGGACGGTCAGAGTGTCGGCACCTTCGAAAATCGAGACCTCAGCATCGACGCCATGGTGAAGTACATGGTGGGGCGGGACATTACCCAGAAGTATCCCAAAGTGAAGGCTCCTATCGGAAAGGAAATGCTGCGGGTGGAAGGGCTTACCCGCAAAGGGGTGGTGGAGAATGTTTCCTTCGCGGTACACGCCGGCGAGGTGCTCGGCTTTGCCGGTCTTATCGGCGCGGGCAGGACCGAGGCGGTCCGGGCCCTCACCGGGGCGGACCCCATCGACGGCGGCCTTATATTCGTGGAAGGGAAGCAGGTCCAGATTAAAAGCCCCCGGGACTCGATAAAAGCGGGGATCGCCTTTCTTACCGAAGACCGTAAAGGCCAGGGCCTTATCCTGATTCAAAACATCGAATTCAATTCCACCCTGGTAAACCTGGAATACTATAAAAAATATGTCCTCCTCAATTTGAAGAACGCGAAAAAAGACGCGGAGCGCATGGTAAAGGATCTGCACATAATTGCCCCGAGCGTAACCATGCCTGCGGGTAATCTCAGCGGCGGCAATCAGCAGAAGGTGGTTATCGCCAAGTGGATGCTCTCCAAGGCAAAGATCTTTATTTTTGATGAGCCCACCAGGGGTATAGATGTCGGCGCGAAAATTGAAGTCTATAACCTTATCAACGAACTGGTAAAGGAAGGCGCCGCGGTTATTATGATAAGTTCGGAAATGGACGAGTGCATGGGGATGTCCGATCGGGTTATTGTCATGCACGAGGGCAAAGTTATTACCGAGATGGAAGGCAGTGACGTGACACAGGAAAAGATCATGTACGCCGCTTCCGGTTTAACGCTCATGAAGGGGGCTTAAGTATGGCTTGTTTGCGATGCGGGGTAATCGGTTTGGGAAGATTGGGCTTCAAGCACGCCCAAAACCTTGCGGGCCGTATAGAGAACGCCCGGCTTGCCGCCGTGTCCGATCCGGCGGAGGGGGCGCGGAACAATTTCAGCGGCCGCTTTTCCGGGGTTGAGGTATTCGCCGATCACCGGGATTTGCTGGCCCGTCAAGACATAGACGCGGTGGTTATCGCCTCGGCGACCAATACCCACGGCAGGATCATCATGGATGCCCTAAAGGCGGGCAAGCCGGTGTTTTGCGAAAAGCCGGTAACCCTGGATATGGCCGAAGGGGCGCTGCTTAGGAAGACCCTGGCGGAGGTCAAGGGCTACCTGATGGTCGGATTCATGAGGCGTTTTGACGACGCCTACCTGATGGGTAAAAAGCAGGTCGATTCCGGCAGGCTTGGGGAACCGGTGTATGTGCGCTGTGTCAGCAGGGATCCCGGCCCTCCTCCCATCGAGTTCGCCAAGGCCAGCGGCGGCCTGGTGCTGGATATGTGCGTCCATGATATCGATCTGGCCCGCTGGTTTATCGGCAGCGAGGTAAGCGGAATATCCGCCGAAGGGGCCGTGCTGATGTGGCCCGAACTGGGGGGGATCGGCGATATCGATCATGTGGATATAGAATTCCGGTTCAAAAACGGCCGGCTTGCCCATCTGGAGGGAAGCAGGAACGCCAGGTACGGTTACGACATTCGTACTGAAGTTATTTGTACCAGGGGCTCGGTTTTCATCGGGGACCTCCGGCAGACCGCCTGCCTGGTATTAAATGATCAGGGGTCTCTTACGGATATCATTCCGGAATTCCGTACCCGCTTTGACAAGGCCTACCTCACCGAGATGGATGCCTTTGTGGACGAGGTTTTACACGAAAGGGAATCTTCGGTAACCCTGGAAGACGGCATCGCTGCTGTTGAGTTGTGTTTCGCGGTTAATGAGTCGTTAAAACAGCACCGGGCTGTGGAACTTTAATTTTAGAAGGAAGACATAGATGGCAGAAATTACGGCGACAAAGATAAATAAAAGAATCGTCAGGGAGTATTTGAACACCTTCGGGGTTGTGTTAAGCCTTTTACTGCTTTGCGTTATCCTCTCGATAGTTTCCCCGCGCTTTTTGACCGTAGACAATCTGATGAATGTGGCGGGTCAGGCGGCAATCAACTCTATCATTTCGGTGGGTATGTTCCTGGCCATCCTTACCTCGGGCATTGATCTTTCGGTCGGGTCAATTCTCGCGCTTTCCACCATGTTCATGGGGCTTTTCGCCACCAAATATAATCTCAACCCCTATCTGGCCCTGGTAAGCTGCCTGGCTATCGGAACCCTGCTCGGCACAATCAACGGTTTTATGCTTACAAAAATGCGGCTGCCCCATCCGTTTATCTCGACCATGGGTACCAAACAGATGGCCCGGGGGCTGTGTCTGGTGATAACCGCGACAAAACCGGTCTACGGTTTCAAGGCGCCGATCCTGTTCCTCGGAAGCCAGCGGGTCGGCCCGGTGCCGGTCTCAATTCTGCTGGTGATTCTGCTCTATGTGGTTATGTATATATTTCTCAGCCGTACCCAAACGGGGCGGTACATTTACGCGGTAGGCGGGAATAAAGAGGCCGCCCGGTTAAGCGGGATTAATGTAAGCGGCGTTTTAAACCTCGTCTATGCCTCAAGCGGCTTTATGGCGGCCCTGGCGGGGATCGTCATGGTCGGCCGTGTGGACGCCGCTTTCCCCCTGGCCGGTCAGGACTATGAGACCGACGCCATCGCGGCGGTTATCATCGGAGGCGCGAGTTTCTTCGGCGGCATCGGCAAAATCGGCAACACCATCGTGGGGGTCCTTCTCATCGCCGTGCTCCGTAACGGGCTGAACCTGCTGGGGGTGTCCTCGGCATGGCAGGCCTTTACCATCGGCGCGGTTATCATTATCGCGGTGTTTATCGATGTTCTCCGTCAGAATGTAATGAAGAAAGCCTAAAGGGAAGCTCCGGAAACCCCGGGTTTGCCGGCGGTTCTTGGGGGAAGATCCCTTGTTAAGGGAAAACACGGATACAAGACTTGGTATGAGCCATTGGTCCGGTTTATGATATCACGCATGGAGGTATGAAATGAAAAAAAACGCGGGTTTGATTTCGGTTTTTGTATGTGTCCTGATGATGTTCGTATGCGTAACCGGTGCTTTCGCCGGCGGCGGACAACAGCAGCAGGTACAGGGGGGGGGCGGTAAACTGAGAATCGCCGTTGTCCTTAAAACCCTCAGTTCCACTTACTGGCAGACGGTTCTTTCGGGAGCGCAGAAGGCTGCCGAGGAATTGGGTGTTGAACTTATTCCCCTGGGCCCCCCCACGGAGGACGATGCTATCGCCCAAACCAATATGGTGGAAGACGTAATCACCCAGAAGGTTGACGCGATTGTGTTCTCCCCCTGCCAGCCCGAAGGCGCCATAACGGTTCTTAACAAGGCCCGGGACGCGAATGTTCCCGTCGTGGTTATCGACACCCCGATGCCGGCGGCGTATACCAGCGCCGTTACCTTCATTGGGAGCAACAACTATCAGATTGGGGTTCTTGGGGCGAAGGAAATGCTCAAGAACCTTAAATCCGGCAACAAGGTGCTTGTTCTTGAAGGCGCGCCGGGCAACGTCGCTATGACCGAGCGGGCGGACGGAGCGGAAAAGACCTTCAAGGACGCGGGGCTTACCATCGTTTCACGGCAGCCCGCCTATTCGGATCGGGAGCGGGCCTACAGCATTACCCAGAACGTGCTTCAAACCACCGATCTGGACGGCGTTTTCGCCGCCAACGACGAGCAAGCCCTCGGCTCCTACCGGGCGATTGTCCAGGCAGGAAAGAAGGCGATTGTTGTCGGCGTAGACGGCAACCCCGACGCGAAAGAATCCGTGGACAAGGGTGAACTTTTCGCAACCGTTGCCCAGTCGGCGGACCAGATGGGGTATCTTGGCGTAAAATACGCGGTTCAGTATGCCAAAGGCGACAGAAACATCGATAAGAAGATTGACGCGCCGACCCCGGTTTATACTAAAAAATAGTTTTATGCGGGCGGTTTTCCCAAAGGGTCGTTTTGGGAAAACCGCCGGGGCCGCAAAAATTTCAAATTTTTGCGGCCCCTTTTTTTAACTTCCCGCTGAAATCCGGTTGAGGAGCCGCCGTTGCCGCGGCTCCTGCATCATGCCCCTCCGGACCATCGGCTCGAAAAGCCTCAAAACCAGCCGGGCGTGAAAAAGTCCGGTCTTAATTGATAATTCTCCGATTACCTGATATACTTGTTAAATAAGGGAACCGGCTTGCAGGATTGTTTTTTGAAACCGGTTTTGGAAAAGCGGTTAAGCCCCCGTTAAGCCGATCCGCTTTTCCCCTTAAATTTACGGCCGTTGGAAACCCTTTCGGCAGTCTGTCAAGAGGATGTCTGCATCTTTGACGGAGGCCGGTTAATATTTATGGATGCAAAGGAAGGTATAGTTACGTATGGACAAAAAATTATTAGCGGACCTGCAGTCCAAAGCCAAAGAGATCCGAAAGTTAACCATCGAAGAGATCGGTACCCTGGGGACCGGTCATATCGGCGGGTCCATGTCTATCGCGGACCTCCTGGCCCTGTTGTACTTTCATCGGATGAAGGTGGATCCCGCTAACCCCCGTTGGGAAGACCGGGATCAGCTGGTGGTTTCCAAGGGCCACGCGGGGCCGGCGGTTTACGCCGCCCTGGCCCTCAAGGGCTTTTTCCCCAAAGAATGGCTCGGTACCCTTAACCAGGGGGGAACCAGGCTCCCCAGCCATTGTGACCGGAACCTCACCCCGGGCATCGACATGACCGCCGGCTCCCTGGGACAGGGTTTTTCCGCGGCCCTGGGTATAGCCCTGGGGCTCAGGATGGATAAAAAAACCTCCCGGGTGTATACCGTCATCGGGGACGGAGAGTCCGATGAAGGCCAGATCTGGGAGGGGGCCCTCTTTGCCGCGGCCCAGGGCCTTTCAAATATCATCGCCTTTACCGATTACAACAAGCAGCAGCTTGACGGTTATACCAAGGACATCCTGGATCTGGGGGATCTGAGCGCCAAATGGGCCGCCTTCGGCTGGTACACCCAGGAGGTGGACGGCCATGATCTGGAGGCCCTGGACGAGGCCGTTGAAAAGGCCCTGGCCCAAAAGAAGGCTCCCGCCATGATCATCATGAATACCATTAAGGGCAAGGGTTGTTTTTTTGCCGAGGGGATCGAAAAAAACCACAGCATGGCCTTTAACCTGGAAAAAGCCCGGGAAGCGATTGCTGTTTTGGACGGAAAGCAATAGGTTTGTTCGGAAACCTCAGTTGCCGAACAAATTCCGCTCTTGTCAATGAAGGAGAAACTTATGGAAACAAAAGAAATGCGCGCCGCTTATGTGGAAACCATAACCGCCCTGGCGGAGAAAAATAAAAATATCGTCCTCCTGGAAGCGGATCTGATGAGCTGTACCAATACGGGGAGCTTTAAAAAAGCCTATCCCGATCGTTTAATTAATATGGGCATCGCCGAGGCGAACATGATCGGCGTGGCCGCGGGGCTTTCCGCGGTGGGAAAGATCCCCTTTGCCGCTACCTTCGGCTGTTTCGCTTCCCGCCGGGTCTTTGATCAGTTTTTCATCTCCGCCAATTACGCCCGGCTCAATGTAAAACTCATCGGCATGGATCCGGGGGTAACCGCCGCCTTTAACGGCGGCACCCATATGCCCTTTGAGGATCTCGCCCTGATGCGGTCTATCCCCAAGCTCGTCATTGTGGAACCCTCGGACCCGTGGAATTGCGCCGATTTTGTCCGGCAGGCCGCGGAGATTTACGGCTCGGTGTACCTGCGGCTTCCCCGTAAGCCCGTCCCGATCCTCTACACCGGGGAGGACAAGTTCCCCTTGGGCAGGGCGAGGGTATTCAAAGAAGGAAAGGACCTCTGTTTTGTCGCTTTGGGCAGCCTCATGGTGAACGAATCCCTTAAAGCCCGGGAACTCCTGGCATCCGAGGGGATCGACGCCGGTATTTTGGACGTCCTTACCCTCAAACCCATAGACCGGGAAGCAATAATAACCCAGGCATCCAAGGTTAAGGCCGTGATCAGCGCCGAAAATCACCAGATTAACGGGGGACTGGGCAGCGCCGTGGCGGAGATCCTCGCGGAATCGGGGTTCCGGGGCAAATTCGCCCGGATAGGCGTCATGGACGAGTTCGGCGAAGTGGGTACCCAGGATTATCTGACCAAACGCTTCGGCCTGGACGGGGAAACCCTGGCCCAAAAAGCCCGGGACTTACTTCGTTAGGAGTTTGTTGCGCTTCGCGCGTAAAACCCCGAAAAATCGCCTGCAAGGCGATTTTTTATCCCGCAAACTCCCATCGAATCGAAGGTTCACGCAGCCCCGATAATCGGGATTTTTGCGTTACCGGTGGCGCAAAAATCCACAAGCATAACAGGCTGCCAGGCATCCCCGGAGACAAAGATGAAATCACCACAGTCCCAACCCCGCTTTTCCAGGTCCCGGCGGTTTGCGGGAAGAAAATCCACAGGATTTGAAATAAGCTACACGCCCACTACGGAGGTAACCTGGGGAATTTCCTTTTTTAAATAATTCTCAATACCCATCTTGAGGGTCATCTGGGCCATGGGGCACCCCCCGCAGGCGCCGGTGAGTTTTACCGAAACCGTGCCGTCATCGGCTACGGACACCAATTCTACATCGCCGCCATCAGCCTGAAGGGAGGGCCGGACATTATTAAGGGCGGTTTTTACCTGCTCTTCCAGCATAATAAACTCCTCGTTTTTATTCGTGTTGAGGTGTTTAATACCCCCCGAAGGGCGGGGTGTTAAACACCGAACTCAATACCTGAGAATAACATCCCCCGCCTTTCAGAACGAGGTTGTTGATTCAAAATGCCTATTCCAAAACCCACGGGGTTTCGGAACAAATTCAGCCGGGCTGTCCGGAAACCGCAGTTTCCGGACAAATTTTTCAAAAAACGCCGCAATTTCGCGGCCGTCGAACCGAGGGCCCGCGGGCAAGAAATCGCAAAACTTATTCGACAACCAACCGGATTGCCGAATAAGTTTAATATAACATATTTCCGCGGGAATAACAACTCCCCAACCAGCCAGGGTTTTGTCCGTTCGGCTGCGGCCCGGATCGGCTCCGGCGTTACCAGAACCGTCCCCGCCCCGTTCAAAATCACCGCCGTAATGAGCCTCCGGGGAGCAAGCGCCGCAGTACCTTTCCTGGATGCGGGGCCTGATGCCTTCGGGGAACGGGAACTTCGCATTGACGGGTTGGACCCATGTCATAAGCGCCTCGGGACAGCTGGGGGTTACCGCGAAGGGGTATAACAGGGCGATGATTCCGGTTTGAAAATTTCCGGTTCCTGTGGTATGATATCTCATACGAGGCTTTCCCAAAAACTGAAGTTGTGGGAAAGCCTCATACTTCAACAAAATTACGGAGGATAAATGAATATCGCTCAATTAATGCGCTTTTTAGTAATGGCGGTACTTCCCTTGTTCCTGGTTATCGCCTGCGCCATCAATTTTGCCGCGATTCAGGCCGAAATGCCCGAATTAAGCGATAAAAGGGATGGAACATACCGGGGCGAATACGATCTTTCCCAGACGCCGGTAAAGGTTACGCTGGATGTGCGTATGGAAAACGCCCGAATTACCGGGATAGAGATTGTAAAGCACCTCTGTTCACCCATAGGGAAAAAAGCGGAAAAGATAACGGCTCAAATCATTGAAAAACAGAGCCTGCAGGTAGACGCGATTTCCGGGGCAACCGGAAGCAGCAAGGCGATATTAAAGGCTGTGGAGGCCGCGCTGAAGTAGGGCGGGGTCCGGATTGGCCGGCTTCCCCGTTGCTTTTACCCTCATCATCCGCGCTTAGGGGGAGAGGACCGGACTTATGGGCGCACCCGGATTCGAACCAGGGACATCCTGCGTGTAAAGCAGACACTCTAACCAACTGAGTTATGCGCCCGTTCCCTCAAATTACCAGAAATCGGTATGCCCTGTCAACACGCCGGGCGAATGATATGGTTAAGCTTGGAGAATTAAAAAAAGGGGATGACCTGACCCCAAAAAGTGCCCGGCATTGCGTCATGAAAGCTCGTGAAGGGGAAGCGAAACCCGCCGGGGATGATGGGAACAAGCGGGGAGTTGTGGCATGACGGATATGGACAAGGCGATTGAACAAGCGTGCTGTCCGCCACAGGCGGACAGCTGAGGAAAGAAAATGCCTGACATTGACAATATTATTGATGAGGCACAATCCAGTCTTTTACCCTTTGAAAGCCGGGAACCATTACCGGGGGAAAGCGGGCTTCTCTTAACTGCCGCGTAAGCAGCTTCCATACGCCGCTTTCCGCGCCTTCCGGGATGTGGGCTATGAACGGAATATCCGCAGGGCCGTAGCGGGACAATTCCGCAAAGCGGAATTGCCTACGGAGTTTTCATCTTCGGCGAAAACTCTTCGGCGAAAACTCCACACCAGCAGCGGGAATATGGTTGTCCTGAAAACAGCTCACAGCTCACCATGAACAATTAAAAATGGAGGAGGAAAGGCCGTCCATGGCGGGGGCGGCCTTGTTTTTTCTGTACCAAAAAATATTTGTTTGGTCTATGCGAAGAATTAATAATGAATAGAGCCTTTCCCAAAACTAACCGAGTTTTGGGAAAGGCTCTTAATTCTTCCCTATTAATTGTTCGTACGTTTTTTCGTCCAGGGGATAACGCTGGATCAAGACCAGGGCGCCGATAAAAATCAGGGCCGGCAGGGGGCCGATGATAAAGCGTATGGCATTGATGGTCCGCGCCGATTGTACCGCCCCGGCGATATAGCCCCCCAGGGATAAAATAAGGCCGGAAAGAAAAACCGACAGGGCGGCGCCCAGTTTAGAAATAAAGGTCCACATGCCGTAATAGGCCCCTTCCATCCGCTGCCCGGTTTTCACCGCGTCGTATTCCACCGTGTCGGGCACCATGGCGAAGGGGGCCACATAACTGAACCCAACCCCGATACCGGCGTACACCATAAACCCCAGGAAGAAATCGGGCCCCAGAATATGGCCCGCGGCGGAGATAATGACACAGGCGCTGGCAATGACGATAAAGCAGATCTGGTAGGTTTTCTTTTTCCCGATTTTTTTCGAGACCAGCACCGAAATGGGGATGCAGATCATGGCGGTCAGGAGCAGCACCAGCATGGCAATGGTGGTCAATTCCTCCCGGCGGTACACATACTGGGTGTAATAGGCCAGGATGCTCTGGAGAAAGGTGAGGGCCAAAAGATGCAGGGCATAGGTAAAGAGCAGTATCACAAAGGGCCGGTTGGAAAAAACCGCCTTATAGGTGGCAATAAGCCCCTGGGCGGGTATATGCTTCGGGGGGTATTTTTTTTCTTTGGTTCCGAAAAAGGTCAGCAGGGTGACGATCATCATCACCGCCCCCAGGATGAGGCCCATCAGGGAGAAGCCCCGCTTTTCCGGCGGGAACAGATCGACCAGGGGCTGGACCGCCGCGGCCCCCAGGATGGTTCCGAAGACGGCACAGCCGAAACGGTACCCGTTCAGGCTGGTCCGCTCATGGTAATCGTCGGTTAATTCCGGGGTCAGCGATGAATAGGGGATATTGATCACGGTGGCGGCGGTATTGACGGCCATGAGGGACAAGGTTGCCCACAGGACAAGCTGAAGGGAGCCGGTGAAACCGGGGGCGGTGAAAAAATACCACAGGGTCAGGAGCATGGGGAGGGCGCCGAAAAGCAGGTAGGGCCTGCGGCGGCCCCACCGGGTCCGGGTCCGGTCCGAGAGGTAGCCCATCGCCGGGTCGGTTACGGCGTCCCAAACCTTTCCCGCCATCACCGCCGCCCCCGCCAGGGCCGCGGCCAATCCCACCGTGTCGGTCAGGTACTTGAGGCTCCAGAACCCCATGAGGGTGAAAAACATATTTCCCCCCAGATCAAAAATACCGAAACCCAGTTTCTGTTTAACCGATAATTTTCCCCGTTCCATTTGTTTTTACCACACTTCCTGATTTAATGCAATAATGCCGTGAACGGTTACGAAAAATTTCCCCATGCGTACCTTTTTTTGCGCCGGTAACGACAAGAGGCTTTCCCGAAGCCAACCTGGTTCCGGAAAAGCCTCTTATGCTTTATCCTCTTCGGGACGGGCGGATTTGAACCGCCGATCTCTTGCTCCCAAAGCAAGCGCCTTAGCCCCTAGGCTACATCCCGAAAAAACGGCTCATGCCTGCCATCGGGGTATCATACCTAAAACAGGCGGGATGATCAATTCCGGCGCAGCGGCCCGGACATAAAACCGCGGCCCGGTCTTTTTTGAAGCCCGGTGCCCGGGGCAATCGCCTAATCGTTCTCTTCGTCGCCTCCCAGGGGAAACATATAAAGATCCTGTATCTTAAAGGTCCTGTTTATGGAAAAGGAGCGGACGGATTTTAGTTCGCTGGTAACCGGTATCTGGAAAAAATGATGCAGCGGCTCCATTCCCGGCACATCAACTTTAAGGGCGTATTTAAAGATCCGGTGTTCATTTTCCCCTTCCGCCGGAACAGGTCCGGGCCAAAAGGTAAAGGTCCCCTTCGTGTTTTTTACCAGGGCATAGGGATTTTGCCAATTCTTATCCTTCATCTCTACCAATTTCCCGTCCTGGTAGAGCTCTACCACAATATCCGCCAGGGGTTCAAGGTTTATCCCGTTAAATAAACGTCCGATGATGGTTGGTATATTAAATACAAGCCGGTCCGAGGCGGCGTCATCGGTATCGGTATGTTCCATGTGGCTGGAATAGGGCCGTTGATTATGGCTTACCCGTTTGATTCCCTCGTGGATTAACGTAACAATATCCGCTTCCAGTTGCTGCCGCTCGATGGGTTCCTGCTCAACCCGGGCGACTCCGCGGTTTGATATTATGTAATAGGGGTTGGCGCGGTTCAATACAAAACAAGCCGTATCAAGGCGGCACTGGCTGCAGGTACAAAGTGTATGGGCGTTGTCCCCCTTCTCGATCTCATCAAAAATTTCGTTAATTACCCGAAAAACGACATCCTCAATTGTATTATGCACATCCATAATTCACCTCACCATCTCTATCTATAACTGTAACCATTTTTTCTTTTTATGCAATATATCAAAAAGCCCTCCGGCGGATTTTATATCATTTTCATAACCGGGATCCACAAAAATCCGGATGATTCGCAGGGTTTTTATAAATCCGTCCACCCCCTGGGTCTTAAAGACACTGGAACTTTCAGAAAAATAACGTTCCTCGTCGTTTACATACAGTCCGGTTTCAAAGGAAACCGGTTCGGGGAGATCGATAATAAGCTCCTCCGGAAGCACCGATCTTCCGATAAGTTCCGAAAATTCCCGGGCCAGGGCCTGTTCATGGCAATAACGGCGCTGGATGTCCAATAAACTCCGGTGCACCGGCTCGTCAAAGGGGAATTCCGCCGCCGCCCCGTAAAGATACCCGTTCCGGACTTTTTCCGCCAGCGAAAAAAGGGGCAGGGAACGGCCGGCCATCAGGGTGAATAAGCCCTGGTCGTCCAGGTTGTAAAGCTCCTCCCGGGCAATAACCCCCGCGTTAAGACCGGCCAGAAGGGCCTTTTTAATCATCGCCGTGGCGGATCGAACCGACCGGTGCCAATAAACCGACCGGTACATCAGGTACTTTGAAAAAAGGATCGATTCCACACTGGGGATTCCCCGGGAATCGATATCAAAACCCCGTTCCATCTGGGGATGAAGCCGGCTGAAGATAAAATCCACATCCTGAGCCCCATAGGGAACCCCGCAATACCGGGCGTCCCGGTTCAAATAGTCGAGCTTATCCGGATCCAAAGCCCCGGAAAGCAGTTTGCGGTAAAAAAACAACTCCCCCGCTTCCGGCCCCGGCAGCTTGGTGTCCACAATGGCGGCGGTCAACTCGGGGTCCCCTCCGGCGTCGGCCACGAGGCTTTTTACCGGTTCCGACAGGATGATTTTACCGGTTAATTCCTCATGGGAAGCCAGGGGCAGTTCCTTGAGGGAATGGGCGTAGGGGAAATGGCCCAGGTCGTGGAGCAGGGCGGCGCAGAGGAAGGAGCGGCCCCCGGTAAAACTCAGCCATTGATCGGCACCCCGTTCGGCCAGGTTGAGAAGGAGCCGTCTGGACAGATGATACACCCCAATGGAGTGGGCGGCCCGGGTATGGGTGGCGCCGGGATAGGTCCCATAGGCGGGACCCAATTGAAAGATCCGGAAGAGCCGCATAAACGGGGCGGACCTGGTCAGGGCGGCCAATGGGGGGGTCAGGTAAATATGGCCCCAAAGTACGTCCCGGATGGGGTCGGTAAACCCCTCCCGGAGGGCCGCGTAAATGTCATTTCCCATGGTTAGCCTTCCTTGCCGGAATGGTAATATTTCCGGCTGCCCCTGTCCATTACCTTCGGCAACATATTGGCATGAGGCGATCCGGATAGCGAATTGCCTTTTTTATATAAATATAGTACATTTTATTATATGAAAAGACAAAAGGTTGCTGTCATGGGCCTTCTTATCGGGGGATTTCTATGTTTCAGGGGACCAGGCTTTTCGTTTTCCCAAGGCACTGATATAATTTCACCAACGGATAATTCCGGTAACGGAACTATCCCTCCCGTCCTGTTGCGGCCCCAGCCGGGGGAAGCCCTCCGTTATCCCCGGGATCTGCTCATCGGCACCTTGGGCCGGGGTCAGGCGCCGGAGGACGCCTATGTTTTTGCCCGGAGCCTTATGGTAGCCCTGCTCTACAAAAATAGAAATTCCCGGTTCCTTACGTCCCTGGGAACCGCTTTTTGGGATGATTTTTTCGGAACCCTCAACCAAATTAACCCCCGCAAATATCATCTGGGGGGAGGCAAAGAAGAACCTGACGGAAGCACATCTTTTCTGTTCCGGTTTATCGGCAACAGCCAGGGAATGGCCGGAGAGTTATACCTTCGAAAAGACAATAACAATTGGGTCCTTGAAGAGATCATCTTAGAAACGGTAAAAGATATTGGGGAAGGAGAAGAACCTTACAAATACGATTTTTCTCCCTATGAACGTTTTTTTTAAGGGAAAACATGGCGACGCCAATTAAACGAATCGAAAAAGATTTTCTCCTCAAAACCATCTACGATGAAAAGATACCGGTCAGATATTGGTATAACCGCACGGAATATATACTGACCGTGGAACGGCCGGTTAAAGACGCCCTGTATCTCAGGCCGGATCATCCCGTGGAAGGGATCCGGCCTAAAAAAAAGCTGGACCTGATGTTTGATTACCGGGGCCGGTTTGTGAGCTTTTCCGTGAGGGTAAATGCCATCAAGGACAACAGTATCATCGTCGAGGTGCCGGAAATGCTCTTCAAAAATTTGGCCCGATCCTACTCCCGGGTCAGCACCCCCCAGGACCTTCAGATCCAGCTCACCTTTTTGGGAGACCGGTACGCCCTCAGTTATCCCAAGACCCCCGAATATGAAGCGGAAGATTTGAGCGATTTTATGCGGCGGATGGATACGAAAAACTTCTCCGCCCTGGTGATACAGCTGGCCCAATGGATTAAGAAAAACGCCAACGGCTATAAGCTGGTCATCTTTAAGGACGTAAAACCCACCACCATTGAAGAACGGATCCTCGCCGAAACCGGAAAGGCCTTTTTCCTCCCTTCGACCCTGTCCACTCTGCCCAAGACCGACCCCTATCCCAAAAAAAGGCTTATCACCGAGGAACTGTTCCTCCGGTATCTGGAAAGTACCGGGGTCGGGGAAAACTATCTGGCGCAGACCCTCGACCGGTTTATCAAAGAGAAATTCGAGGCCGGGATCCTTTCCGACATCTGGGTTCCTATACTTTTCCAGGAATATGTCATTGGGTATGTCCACGCCTGGATCACCAACCAGGAAATACCCCCCTTTAATTTTTCGACCTTAACCACCCTTTTTCAATTTACCGGTGTTTTCGCCTTTTCTTTAAAACTAAACGGATATTTCGAGCCGGGTAAGATAAAAAATAAATTTATTGACGGCAAGGTTATTGATATCAGCGCGTCGGGCCTGCTTTTTGCGTATCCCCACTCAAACCTCTCCGCGTCCCTGCTGCTGGACAGCGAATTGGCGATCAAACTGACCGCTCCCAACCGGACCGTCCAGGCCAATGCCAAAATAGTCCGGCAGTATAAAGACAGTTCCATGGGCTATTTCGGCTGCCGCTTCCTGGATATGGCCCCGGAGGACGTGCGGTTCCTTTTTGAATATATCTACGGCAAACCCCTGACGGATTCGGACGCCGCCTTTCTGGCCGGCGAAGTTTAGGGATCCCCGGAGCCGGCCGGGGGGATGTCGTCGTAACGGCCGGAATTGTTCCAATAGGTAAAACCGGAATTTCCCGCCGCCCGAACCCCCGCTATCTCCCGGCGGACATAATCGGCGTTATAATAGGTACGGTCATAGGCGACGTTGAGGAAAAAAGCCTGCACATAGGGCCGTACCACAATTTTGTTCCGGGCGATGAGGGCGGCCCTTTTGATACCCTGGTAGTAGATCCGGTAGGGGCGGAGTTCCGCCGGGGCCTGGGCGAGAAAGTTCTGCTCAAAATGACTGGGGTAATACATGGGACAAATCACGTCCACATAGGGAGCCAAAAGTTCCACTTCCTGCCCGGTTCTGGCCCCGGTCCGGTACCAGCCGTTGGCGCCGTAAATATCAATGGAAATAGGGGCATTGATCCGGGACCGGACATGGCGGAGGAAGGACAGGATCGCGCTTTCCATATCCATCCCCTGTTCCCGCCAACGGTACCGGGCGTCGTTGAGGTTAACCCCGTCAGTGGGAAACCGGATATAATCGAACTGAATTTCATCAAACCCCCGCTCATGAAGCTCCCGGGAGACGGCGGCGATATATTCCCAGACTTCTTCGGAATAGGGGTCCACCCAACGTTCGTCGTAGAAGGTCCGGACGATCTCATAGCCAGGATCATCCGCGGGGAGGATCTGTACCAGGGGGTCCTGGTTTGCCGCCGGGGCCTGGCCGGGAGGGGGTTTTCGCTGCCGCCGGTCATAGTAACCGGTCCAGGGCCGGTTGGTTTGGGAATCCCAAACCGCGTATTTTCCCCCTCCCTTCCCGGCGAGTTCCGGGTCCTTAAAAACCACGATCCGGGCAATCGTATAAATTCCCCGCTCCTTCATGGTTTTAAGAAATTGATCGATATCCAGGGGCCTGAAAACCCGGCCCTTTTCGGTAATCGCCGGATTACGGGGGGTAAAACGGAGACGCCCCCAATCATCCTTCATGTCCACCACCACCATGTTAAGCCCGCGGCTTTCCAGCAGTTCCAGGTAAGGGTTGAGGCTTTTCTCGTCCATGGTATGATTTACCGGCAGGTAGATCCCTTCCTTAGCCGACGCGGTATACGCATAGGCGCCGCCGCTCCAGGCAAAGCCGTCTAAAAGCCAAAGTTCCGAAAAACTCATCGGATCATCGGGGTCGTCCATAAAAAGACAATTGGGCTTACCACCGACGCTCCGGGGAAGGTCATCGATGAGCCGCTTAATATCCTGCCGCTGCCTCCCCCCGCCGGAGGGGTCCTGGGGGAGGATCTCCATGACGGCCCCGTCCCGGATAAACCGGAGGGCCCCTTTCCCGGCGGAAAGGGAGTCGGTGGCGCCCCCCTCAGCGGGGTCGGACCAGAGGAGGAGGAAACGTTTCTCCGCCCAATTCAGGCG
The DNA here is from genome assembly GCA_031275595.1 of Spirochaetaceae bacterium. The sequence goes on from JAISOO010000036.1 coordinate 16,616, forward strand.
GTATACCCGGCGGCGGAAGGTCTGGGAAACATAAACCGTCCAGGGGGAGGATACCTCTTCCGGGAAAACCACGGCGATATCCGAAACCTCATCGGGGTTATCGGTGGTTTCCATTTTCTCAAGCCCTTCGTTCAGTTCCGTCCACCGGGCCCCGGTTGTACCGGGGGTAATATAATAAATGCCGTAAATGCTATGGGAAAGAAACACCGTAAGTTCCGGGAGTTCCGCCACCGCCACCGCCTTAATTCCGTTGGATCGGTAGGGGGGCGCCCCCAAACTCTCCCAGCGGAGCCCTCCGTTCCGGGTAAGGAAAACCATGTCCTTGGTGGCGCAGACCATGATATCGGGATTCCCCGGGTTATATTCCAGGTCCTTTATCTCCTGGATCAGGGGTATAAAAGATTTTTGCCCCGCTTCGTATACCTTGACGGTTTTGACCGGAAGCCCTTCGTTCCTGGTTTCCCAGTTCCACCGGTCCCGGGAAATCAGGATCCCCTGCTCCCCCAGGGCGGCCCAAACCGATCCGGTCCGTATGATTTTCCGCACCCCTTCGCCGGTTCTGAGGGGGATCACGTTTCCGTGGGAGGTCAAATTGTATAAGCCCGTATCGGTTCCGACCAGCATGGAAACGCCCCCCTGAACGGTCCGGGCAAAAACCGGGGAAGGGCAATAAGACCGGGAAAGGATAAAAACAAGGGCGATGCCCTGGAAAAGCCTCTTCATATAAAAACTTTACCCCACATACCAAGACTAGTACAGTACCGCCGGCGCGATTATACTATACAGTATGGGAAACAGCGCCACTAAAATCTTCGGCATTCTCACCAGCGGCGGAGACTGCCCGGGGTTAAATGCCGCCATCCGCGGAGTATGCCGGGCGGCCTATGACCGGTACCATATGAACGTCCTGGGGATTGCCAACGGGTACCGGGGGCTTATTGAGGGGGACGCCCGGTTCCTGACCCCCTGGGATTTTTCCGGGATCCTTACCCGGGGGGGGACCATCCTGGGGACAAGCCGGGAAAAACCCTTTAAATCCAAGCCCGGGGACTATGACCATGAGTTGGGGGAGGATAAGGTGGCGGCCATCAAGGAAAATTACCGCAAGTTCAACCTGGATTGCCTGGTGGTCCTGGGGGGAAACGGGACCAATACCACCGGCTACCTCCTGGCCAGGGAGGGGCTTAATATCATCGGCCTTCCTAAAACCATAGACAACGACATCGTCGGTACGGATCGTACCTTCGGCTTCCATTCCGCCCTTTCCATCGCCACCGAAGCCATTGACCGGCTTCATTCCACCGCCCAAAGCCACAACCGGGTTATCGTGATTGAGCTTATGGGCCACAAAACCGGCTGGCTTTCCCTCTACGCCGGGGTTGCCGGGGGAGGGGATGTGATCCTGATCCCGGAAAAACCCTACGATATCAAGGTCATAGGCCGGCACCTGGAAAAACGTTTCCAAAGCGGCCGGGGCTTTTCCATTGTGGTGGCCGCCGAAGGGGCCCTCTCGGCGGAGGAGGCAAAGATGGATAAAAAGGAGCGGAAAAAATACCGGGAACAGATCCCTTCCCTGGCTTATAAGGTCGCCCGGGAGATTGAGGGGGAGACGGGGATGGAAACCAGGGCCACGGTGCTCGGTTACGTACAGCGGGGGGGGATTCCCAGCGCATCGGACCGGGTCCTGGCAACGAGCCTGGGGACCGCCGCGGCGGAACTCCTGGCCAAGGGAAAATACGGCAGGATGGCCGCCCTTTTGGGCAATGAGGTCGGCTCCATTGATTTAAGCATCCCCGCGGGTAAGATCAAATATGTTCCGGAGGATCACTACATGATCGATACCGCCCTGGCGGTGGGGACCTGCATGGGCTGAGGCCCTTTGGGGAAATTGAGGTTTCCGTACAAGCCTCCTGTACCGGCAAGACCCCGGCCGGGTTGTCAAACCGTTATTCTTGTTTGTTTTGTCGATTCTTGCTAATTTTATATAAAGAGGCTTTCCCAAAACTCGGTTAGTTTTGGGAAAGCCTCTTTAATAAACTTCACCCTGATTTACGGCCTTTAGTTAGTGTCTGTCCACAAAGTCGGTTGCTTTGTGACAGACCTTGCATTTTCTCGCCTAAAGGCTGCGAAAATGCGGTTTTCAAGGTAGTCTGTCCATAATGTGTCTACATTATGGACAGACTCTAGTTATAGAACAATTGAAAATTTTACTCAAACTCAATAACAAATCCACCGGCGCTGTTTCAAATCCTCAGGAAGAATAGCCCCCGTTTTTACCCGCTAAAGGGGTTGTAGAAACGGCCGCCGCGGCGGAAGGTAACCCAGAGGCCCAGGATAAAAAGGAGGAAGGCCGCGGCCGCAACCGCCCCGTCGGCTTTGGTAAAGGGCCGGTAGGAATACCAGGTCCTTTTTTTGTACTTTCCAAAACTGCGGAGTTCCATGGCATGGCTTACCACATCGATCCGGTTTAGGGAAGAGAAAATCAGGGGGAGCAGGATCCGGGCGGCCCCGGTGAGGCGTTTTATCCAGGTGGTTTTCCGGGAAAGCTCTATGCCCCGGGCCTGCTGGGACTGGGAGATAGCCTCGTAATCCCGCTGCACGTCGGGGATGTACCGCAGGGCGATGCTCACCGCATAGGCGATGGTATAGGGCACCCCGATACGGTTCAGGGAGGCGGCGAATTCGCTGGGACTGGTGGTGGCGATCAACATCACGGCGACGGGAATTATCGAAAAGTATTTTAAAAAAACATTGAATTCATAGAAAAGCTGTTCCGCCGTCAGGGTGTACCGGCCCATCCCCCGAAGCAGCACGTGCCGGGTATGGTAGATGGCCACTCCCTGTTCGGGGGCAAAGAGGTATATCCCCGCCAGGTTAAGGAACATAAAGAAAAAGAGCATCTTAAAAATAAAGGAAATATCCCGTAATTTGATCCCCGAGATTCTGAAGAGGAGAAAACCCAGGACGCACAAACAGATCATCACCCGGGTATCGTAGCTCACCATCCCCAGGACGGACCAGAGCAAAAAGACGATGAATTTGACGGCCCCCGAAAGGGCGTGAACCGGCGAGGGCCGGGCGATATAGGCGAGCATAAACCGGCTCATTCCGGAACCCTCCGCCCTTCCCCCTGCTCGTGCTGAATAAAATGCCGGACAAACCCCCGGGGATCCGGAATACCCCCCCGGAGGGCAAGCTCGTAGAGGGAAGTCCGCTTGAGCCTTGCCTGGGCAATGATGTCATCGTCGGTAAGCACCTCCGCGGGGGCGGCGTCGGCAATGACCTTTCCCCCGGAAAGGACCACCGCCTGGGAGGTGTATTCCAGCATCAGGTGCATATCGTGGGTGATCAAGAGCAGGGTAAGGTTCTGTTCCCGGTTCAAACGGCGCAAGAATTCCATGATCTCCGAATAATGGCGGTAGTCCTGCCCCGCGGTGGGTTCATCCATGATGATAAGGGAAGGCCCCAAAACCAGGATCACCGCGATGGTTAGCCGTTTTTTTTGACCGTAACTGAGGGCGCTCACCGGCCAGTTCCGGAAGGGGTAAAGGCCGCAGATCCCCAGGGCTTGGTGGACCCGGTCCCGAATTTCCCCCTCCCCCACCCCCCGGGTCCGCAGGCCCAGGGCGGCCTCGTCAAAGATCAGGGGAAAGGAGATCATCTGGTTGGGGTTCTGCATCACATAACCGATCCGCTCCGCCCGTTCCTTGATGGATAGTTCCCCCAGGTCCTTGCCGTCCAGGAGGATCCGGCCCGAAGCCGGTTTAATGAAACCGCAGATGAGTTTCGCCAGGGTGGATTTTCCCGCCCCGTTTTTCCCGATCAGGCTGGTACAGCCCCCGCCAGCCAGGGTAAAGGAGACGGACTGCAGCACCGGGCGGCCTTCCGGGTCTTCCGGGTATTCAAAACACAGGTCCCGTATTTCAAGGAGGGGCTTTCCGGCCTTTTCCGGCGGCTCTTCCCGGAAGCCCCGGTCCCATTCCCCCAGGGGCCGGGGATCGAAGCTCAGGGACCCCGGGGACTCAAGGCCCATCCCCGGGGTAATTTCAACGCCGGCGTAACGGAGGGCGCTGATGTAGAGGGGCTCCCGGATGCCGGTTTTCCGCAGCAGGTCCGCCGCCAACAGTTCCCCCGGGGGGAGGTCCGCGATGATCCGGCCCCGGTCGATAACCACGATCCGATCCACCGGCCGGTGGAGGACATCCTCCAAACGGTGTTCCACGATGAGGACGGTTATACCCGTCTCCCGGTGGAGCCTGTCGATAAGCTCCACCACCTCCTTTCCCGTGGCGGGATCGAGGTTCGCCAAGGGTTCGTCAAAGAGAAGAAACTCCGTATGTTCCAAGAGAACCCCCGCCAGGGAGACCCGTTGTTTTTGACCGCCCGAAAGGTCCTGGGGGGATTTTTTCAGATGGCCTTCCATATCAACCAATTTCGCGGCATCCACCACCCGGCGGTGGATCTCGGCTGTGGGAAGGCAATCATTCTCCGCGGAAAAAGCGATATCCTCCCCGGCGGTAAGCCCCACAAACTGGCCGTCCGTATCCTGCAGCACGGTCCCCACATTTTTGGAACGGGCAAAAATATCCAGATTTTCCGCGTCCTCCTCCAGCACCGAGAGGGTCCCCTGTATCCGCCCTTTGAAAGCGTAAGGGATGAGCCCATTGATACAATGCGCCAGGGTTGACTTTCCCGAACCTGAAGGCCCAACGATGAGAATCTTTTCACCCCGGCGTATTTTCAGATTAATATTATAAAGCGTAGGTTCGGTCTGGGAACGGTATTGAAAGGTAAAATCAGAAAATTCCAATGCGAAAGGGCCGGAGGGATCAACGTTTGCTTCTCCGCCCTTCATGACTTCTTCTCCGGAATCAAATTATTCAGCTTTCAGGCTTCCGGCTTTTACCTTAGTCCGGCTGTAGCCTACAGCCAGAGCGGTTCCCAGGATAAGGATCACCGCGCTGTTAAGCCCGCCGGCAACAAGTCCCTGGAGAAAAACTTTATCC